>JANTHG010000106.1 GCA_024762535.1 Calditrichaceae bacterium | reverse complement strand
AGCCGTGTCAACTTCGAGTCCCAGAAACCCAAACATGTCCACATAACTGTCTCTAACTTCCGCTTCATCTTCAATGAGTAAAATACTTAAATCGTGACTATTTGCCATTTCTTCTAACCTACAACATTAAAGCCGATGTTCATTTCCAGTTTCATTTTCCGGTATATTAATTATCATTTCTCTGATCCGTTTTAGTTCTTTATTTATTCTCTGAAAATATTTATTTGTTTTGTAATCCGGATCAGCAAGATTTTCTTCTAGAAGAAAAATGGATGTATTGAGTACATTTAACCTTGTTCGTAAATCTTCCAAAATATTTTTATATTCTTGAGCAGAGCCCTGCTGCGTTGATTTTACAACCATTTATTTTCCCTAATTAAAGGCCAAAGCCATTTTAAACTAATTTGATGTTCGGCAAATTTGCCAAACAATTAAGTGTTTTTCTATGAAATTCTGATGTTTTCTACACTAATGTAGCATAACTATCTGTTTCTAATTATCTTGATTTTGGCAATTATTTTTACAAAATTTGACCATGAGCAAAAAAGCTAGATGGTGGACGAGAGAATCGGATAATAAAATCCGTTGCACCCTTTGTCCCAGATACTGTAAACTTAAGCCGGGACAAGCCGGTTTCTGTTATATTCGCAGCAATCGGGATGGCACGCTTATAGCCGATGGCTATGGTCGTCCGACTGGTTTTGCACTGGACCCCATTGAAAAAAAGCCCTTAAATCACTTCTTACCCGGAAGCGCGGTTCTTAGCTTTGGAACGGCTGGTTGCAATCTTGGATGCAAATTTTGCCAGAACTGGTCCATGAGTAAAGCGCGGCTGGATGATTTACAAGCTCTGGATGCCTCGCCGGAACAGGTGGTAACCTTAGCCCAAAAACAAAATGCCCAATCCATTGCTTTTACATATAACGAACCAATTATCTTTGGAGAATACGTTATAGATATTTCCAAATTAGCGCATGAACATGCGATACATACGGTGATGGTAACCAATGGCTATGTAACACCTGAAGCGCGTCAGGATATTTTCCGGAATATCGATGCGGCGAATGTGGACTTAAAAGCCTTTACCGAGCGATTTTACCACCGGTTAACATTAGCCCATCTGCAACCGGTTTTGGATACACTTATCTGGTTAAAACGGGAAACTGATGTATGGATTGAACTTACAACGTTGCTGATCCCAGGTGAGAATGATTCGGATGAAGAGATATCGCAAATGTGCGACTGGATCTTAAAAAATCTCGGGGATTCGGTTCCATTGCATTTTACTGCCTTCTTCCCAACATTTAAATTACAAGATCATGCTCCGACATCTCCGGAAACGTTAATCCGCGCACGACAAATTGCTTTAAAAGCAGGAATTAAATTTTGTTATGTGGGCAATGTACATAACCCAAAAGCGCAAACCACCTTTTGCCCGTCATGCCATAAGCCACTAATAGAACGCAACTGGCATCAGGTAAATAACAATGCTATTCGGGATGGGAAATGTATGTATTGTGGCACTTCCATTCCGGGTGTCTGGTAAATTTTCTTAAAAATTACAGCGAAAAAGTATTGACAGAAATAGCCATAGGTTGTATATTTGGCATCTCGTTTTTAAACGGGAAACATATTCCGGCGTGGCTCAATCGGCAGAGCGGGTGACTGTTAATCACTAGGTTGTAGGTTCGAGTCCTACCGCCGGAGCGGAAAACCTCAGGGAAGGAACTTTCTCTGAGGTTTTTTTGTTTTTTATATGCCTTGTATTTCATTTATGTTCTAAATTCCGAACCATTTATCCCCTTTTCTTACAGCCAAACACTCAACCTTGACCGGCGTTAAAATATACACCACGCTGGGATGGATTAATCGAGCAAACATTTCATCCCAGAATATTCATTAATTTCAAATCACCTGAATCCGGAATCGATACGTTTTAAAGGAAGCGGTTCTTGAAAATTCAGAAAAGCAAAATTTTCTTCCTAAAACAGTGGCACAATCGGAAGAACACATTCCGTACATTATTATCTTTTAAAAATCCATTTTTCAACCAATAAAAAAATTTCTTCTAAGATTTTCATTCTTAATTGACTTAAAATCTTTTTATTTTTACATTTCGTCAAATAACGAAATGAGGGATACATGAAACAACTCGTAAAAGTATTTAAAGCCCTTTCCGA
The DNA here is from genome assembly GCA_024762535.1 of Calditrichaceae bacterium. GTDB lineage: Bacteria > Calditrichota > Calditrichia > Calditrichales > Calditrichaceae > JANTHG01. Next base: position 8,207 of record JANTHG010000106.1, on the reverse strand, counting down.
CCCCAACCGGGTACGTATATTAAAAATGCTGGAAGTGCGTCCACTCTGTGTATGTGAAATCACCAATGCCCTTAATCTGGCAAGCTCTACGGTTTCCAAACACCTGTCTTTATTGAAAGAAGCGGACCTGATCACTGATGAAAAAGAAGGAAAATGGATTTATTACCAATTAAATGAATCCGTTCCTCACCCCTTTGGCCGGTCTTTGCTGCCAACCATACGCACCTGGATAAACGATGATGAACAAGTACAAGCAGATAAAGAGCAAGTGATTTCGGTTTGCCGAGACGAAGCCTGTAAAATATACCTAAAGTAAAGGGAACCACCTTAGATGAACTGGAAAGAAGAATATAAACCGCTATTGTGGATTAGCGGATTTTTTATACTGGCCTATTTTATGCCGCTCGAAAACCCACGATTTACCGAATCGGTTATGGCCGCGCTGGATTTAACCCGCTGGTACGCACAAGAACATGTGCTGCTGTGCCTGGTACCGGCTTTCTTTATCGCCGGCGTTATTGCCGTATTTGTCAGTCAGGCAGCGGTTATTAAATATTTTGGCGCGGGAACCAAAAAATGGATTTCGTATGCGGTTGCTTCGGTGTCCGGAACCATTTTGGCCGTCTGTTCCTGTACCATTCTGCCGCTCTTTTCCAGTATTCACAAGCGCGGTGCAGGGCTGGGCCCGGGAATCGCCTTTCTCTATTCCGGTCCGGCAATTAACATTCTGGCCATTATTTTAACGGCACGCATCCTGGGCTGGAAACTTGGTCTGGCGCGGGTGATTGGGGCCGTGGTCTTTTCGGTAATCATTGGGTTACTGATGCATCTCATTTACCGTAAGGAAGAGGCGGAAAAAGCAGCCGCGCAGCTCTCTATGCCTGAAGAGGAAGAGGAGCGTCCTCTCTGGAAGACGGCTGCTCATTTTTTTATTCTGGTTTTTATCCTGATTTTTGCCACGCTGGCAAAGCCGGATTCGCTGGACGGTGTGTGGGCTTTCCTGTTTGAATGGAAATGGATTTTAACGGCCGGATTCGGACTGCTTTTGGGCTGGTCGCTAATTTCAATAATAAAAATAAAACCGTTGTATGTTGCATTGGCCGGGGGAACCGTTTTAATCAGTTATTTTCTGGCGCCGCACACTGCGCTGATTCCATTTTCTACAGGCGTAGTGGCGCTGACCATTCTTCTCAGCACAGCAAATGACGAAGCGCAGTTGTGGATGAACGAATCCTGGGGATTTGCCAAGGATATTTTGCCGCTGCTTGGGGCCGGCGTTTTGGTAGCCGGATTTTTGCTGGGCATGCCCGGAGGCAAACAAGGCATTATCCCGGCGCACTGGATTTCGGATTTGGTGGGTGGAAATTCTGTATTTGCCAATTTTTTCGCTTCGGTCAGCGGGGCCTTTATGTATTTTGCCACGCTCACCGAGGTGCCCATTTTGCAGGGCTTGATTCACAGCGGCATGGGTCAGGGACCGGCATTAGCGCTTTTATTGGCAGGTCCGGCCCTGTCTTTACCCAACATGTTGGTGATTCGCGGCGTGCTGGGTACACAGAAAACGGTGGTTTATGTGTCGCTGGTGGTAGTAATGGCCACGATAAGCGGGTTGATTTACGGAAGTTTGTTTTAGGTGTTTCGCAGGGTTACACGAAAAACACGAAGAAAGCACGAAGTCATACAGAGGCTTATAAATACTTTTAACCATTTATATTCTTCCGTGGCACTTCGTGAAATCTCTGTGTAGCTTCGTGAAAATGATGAATGTTACACAGAGTTCCTAGAAGGAAGCACGAAGACTCACGAAGGTTTTCTGAAAATTTAAAAAAAAGCTCAGTGGTGCTTCGTGAAAACAATGAATTTTATACAGAAATCCGGAAAGGGGTTACAAAATGACATTTGAAAAACTATCCGGTGAGATTATTGGTTCTGCAATTGAAGTTCATAAAATACTTGGACCTGGATTACTTGAATCAGCTTATGAAGAGTGTCTGGCTTATGAATTACGGAAAAAGAGAATTACCTATGAACGGCAAAAGGAAATACCCATCGTTTACAAAGAACTCAGCATTGAATGTGGATACAGGATTGATTTGCTTGTTGAGAACAGCATAATTGTGGAATTAAAATCAGTTGAGAAATTTGCGCCAGTTCATACCGCACAGATTATAACCTATATGCGCTTGGCAAATATTAAAACAGGATTACTCATTAATTTTAACGTAACCGTATTAAAAAACGGTCTAAAAAGATTTGTCCTTTAATTAGTATTCCCATAAAGGAATTTCGTAATATCGAAATATTTTTACACAGAGTACCGGGGAATAACGAAGACTCACAAAGGTTTTCTGAAAAGTTTTTAAAAAAAACTCAGTGGCACTTCGTGAAATCTCTGTGTAGCTTCGTGAAAAAGAAGAATGTTACACAAAGTTCCGAGAAGGAGACACGAAGACTCACGAAGGGCTTATTTATTTTAAATGATAAAATCCTCAGTGGGTCTTCGTGAAAACTCTGTGTAGCTTCGTGAAATCTTTCTGTAACTTCATGAACAGATTTTTAAAAAGAAAGGAATTTTATGAAAATACTTATTTTATGTACCGGGAATTCCTGCCGCAGCCAGATGGCCGAGGGTTTCCTTAAATCATTTGACCCTGCCCTGGAAGTTCGTTCCGCCGGTACCGGACCCTCAGACCGTGTGCACCCCAAAGCTGTTCAGGTAATGGCCGAGGAAGGTATCGACATCAGTGGCGGGTATCCCAAAAACGTGGACCAGTTCCTGGATACGGCTTTTGATTACGTGATTACCGTTTGCGATAATGCCAAAGAAACCTGTCCCTTTTTTACCGGGAAAGTGAATCACCGCCTGCACATCGGCTTTGACGACCCGGCCGACGCTGTGGGGACCGAGGAAGAAATACTGGCCGAGTTCCGCCGGGTGCGGGATGAGATTAAACGGGATTTCGAACAATTTTATCAAAAAAACTTGAAATAATTTCTGGTTTGGACAATCGAAATGGTTAAAACAACTCTATTAACCCTGCTGCTTTTGGCGACTTCTTCCCTGGCGCAGCAACCGGAGCCGGAGTGGAACGGCTATGTTCAGGTACGCTATACGGATGATTTCCAAAACCTACATGCATTCGAAGTGCGGCGCGCCAAGTTGTGGATGTACCGGCAAACACCGTTTCTGGACCAATTCCATTATAAAGTTCAGGGGAAATTCAGTTTTAAAAACCAGGGTAATTTTATCCTTCAGGATGTATTTGCCGAGTACCGTTTTAAAAACGGCTGGATACGCGCCGGGCAGCAAAAACCGGATTTTAGCCTCGAACGTAACCAATCGGACTATTTGATTGCCGTGGCTGAGCGGACGCTCGTTGTCGATGCCCTCATACCGGCAGCCGAAAGCGGTGCGCGGGATATCGGGTTACAACTGCATTTAAAAAGCAAGGACAAATGGTGGAACGGTTCTGCCGGATGGTTTAATGGAACGGGAGGCAACCGTGTGGGGACTGCGGACGGTCCTTTTTTGTTCACAACCCGCCAGCGGTTTCATTTTGCCTTTTCCGGTAACATAAATTTCAATATGGGTGTATCCGGCTCGTACCGAAAGGGGACGGGGATGCGTTTCCGTAAAATTTTTCCGGCGGATTCTCTCTTCAGCGGAAAAGATTTTAGATACGGCGCGGAAGCCGAATTCGGCGGTAAAAGCTGGTCGCTTCAGGGCGAATATATTGAAGCACATTTTGAAAATCAGCGGGCTTTCGGATGGTACCTGCTGGGCGAATACTATCTTTCGGACAGGCATTTAATAGGCATTCAGGCAGAATATTTTTCGGATTTGAATGCGATGACCGAAGACAATCCGGCCTACGATTTGAGTTATTCCTGGTTACTCAAAGGGCAGGACGCCAAAGTACTGGCTGATTTGCGCGTACAGCCGGATTCAGGAGAGAATAATATTTCATTTTTAACACAGTTTCAATTGTTTTTTAATTAAAAACAAGAATTGAGCGATTCATATTCGTCATCGCGAATCCCGATTTATCGGGATGTGGCGATCTACAGAGGGATTGCTTCGTCACTTCGTTCCTCGCAATGACGTTATTTTATTGGGTTAATATCAACAATCGCTCGATTTAGTTAAAAACAGAACTAACAATCTTTGGAGGTACGATGGAAGACGTATTAAAAAAGTTAACTCTGGACTTTTTTGGCGCAGGATGCCATAAAATAACCCCACCAAAATTATTAGGAATGGATAAAGCGGTTTTCCTGGATGTTCGTTCTTTGGAAGAACGGGAAACTCTCGGTATCCATTTAAAGCATCATCAGGACATTCAATTCCTGCATATTCCTTTGGACGAACTGCCCGAACGTTACGCGGAAATTCCGCGAGATGAAATGATAGGAATCTTTTGCCCGGCTAATGTACGGTCCACCATTGCCATGGTGTATTTGATGTACAAAGGCTACCAGGATGTAAAAATTATCGAAGGCGGATACGCCGCTTTAACCGATGAAATGAAACCCGGCAAAGTACTTAAACTGGTTAAGGACAACTAATTAATGGACTATCTGATTTTTGGCATATCGTTTATTGCCGCCTTTATCTTTTCCCTGGGCGGTGTGGGAGCGGCTATTATTTTGATTCCCATCTTAATTTCTTTTGGGATTCCCATTAATATGGCCAAACCCATAGGCTTATTTTACAACACGGTCAGCTTAAGCGGGGCCAGTTTTTCTAATATCAAAAATAAGCGTCTTGATTTTAAAATGGGCATTCCCATTATTGTCTTCTCGTTTCTGTTTGCAATTCTCGGCGCCTGGCTGTCCAAATTTATTCCTACAAAAATTGTATTAATTTTGTTTATCGCTTTCCTTATTTTCTCAGGATTCATGTTCCTGTTCTTCAAAGGGAAGCACAAAGACACCTTTCGGGAAGATGCGCCCATGGTTTCACTTTCCTTAATCGGAGCCCTCGCGGGACTCTTATCGGGATTACTGGGAATTGGCGGTGGTGGAATTATTTCGCCGTTAATGTTAATGCTCGGCATCAATCCCAAAAAGATTGCGGCAATTACGGCGTTTGTGGTGCCCTTTTCTTCCTTTTCCGGCTTTCTGACTTACTGGTCCATGGGGCATGTGGACTGGCGGCTGATGCTGATTATTTCCGCTGCCGGGATTGCCGGGGCCGGCCTGGGAACCATGTTTATGCACAAAAAATTAAATCCGAGCCATGTAAAAAAGATTTTGGCCGTTATTTTACTATTAATGGCTGTAAAGATGATTTTCAAACTAATTTAACGACATCATCTATTAAACCAGGAACAGCATATGCTAACCTTAAGTTTGGTTTTGTTTTTACTGATAAGCATTGTGCTCAGCGCCGTGGGACTGGGGGGCGGCGCCTTTTATGTGCCGCTGCTCTCGGCTTTGGGCTATCCGTTTTCCATTGCATCGTCAACCAGCCTGTTCCTGATTATGCTCACCGGCCTGTCTGCCTTTACCCGTTTCCAGAAGGCCAAACTGGTGGACTGGCAACTGGCGCTGTTTATGGATTTTTTCACCGACCTTGGCGCCTTTGCCGGCGGATACACGGCAGTACGTTTTGCCCCTGTATATCTGAAAATTTCGTTTGGTGTGGTTTTGCTCATTGCCGCATATTTTATTTTTAAAATGCAACGGCGAACAACAGAACAAAATCAGTTTGACAAAAAGGGATTCGGTTACTGGCAGCGTGATTTTGGGGAAGAACATTACAGTTTGTTTCTGCCGGCGGTTTTCCCGATTACCTTCGCTATCGGCTATCTGTCCGGCGCTCTGGGCATTGCCGGCGGTTTGCTGAAAATCCCCATCATGGTTTTATGGTTCAGCGTGCCGCTTAAAATCGCGGTGGCCACCTCGTCTCTGATGGTCGGGCTGACCGGGCTGCTGGGTTTTGGCGGCCACCTGCTTACCGGGCAGATTGACTGGAAGCTGGCTCTTGGCCTGGGGATTATCGTCATTGTCGGTGGACAAATCGGCGCCCGATTTTCAATTAAAATGGAGCAGAAAAAGTTAAAACAAATTCTGGCGTATGTTCTTTTGCTGACGGCTGTGTGGATGATTATAAAGGGACTGATAACGTAAATTGGGTGTTTTTACACAAAAGTACCAGGACGGAGACACAAAGACTGACGAAGGATTACATATCTGTCCTAAATAAAAAAATTGTAGTACCTGTTGGTACGGTTATTCCGCATCCCCCCTATCAAGGGGGGACTGAGGGGGGTGTTTTTTTAATTGGCAAAGTATTGAATTTTACAGATTTTACAACCCCCTAGCCCCCTTTGCTAAGGGGGGATTAGGCTTACCAATTATCTACAAAATAGTAGAGGGCTGTATTATTATTTGGGACAGATGTGGAAGGTTTTTATGAAATTATAAAAAACTCTGTAATACTTCGTGTATACTTAGTGTATAAAAAAACTGCGTAAAATATAGGGAATCAATTAATGGAAAAAGTAAGCAAAAAATTATCAACCCTTGACCGTTTTTTAACCTTGTGGATATTTCTGGCCATGTTTGTCGGTGTGGGTTCCGGCTGGCTCTTCCCTAAAATTGTGGATTTCTGGGGGCTGTTTCAGGTGGGCACCACCAATATTCCCATCGCTATCGGCCTCATTTTAATGATGTATCCCCCGCTGGCTAAGGTGCGTTACGAAGAGCTGGGCGAGGTCTTTCGCAACTGGAAAATATTGAGTCTATCCTTAGTGCAGAACTGGATAATCGGACCGGTGGTTATGTTTGCGCTGGCCATTTTATTTCTGCAGGATTATCCGTCTTACATGTACGGTTTAATTATGATTGGCCTGGCCCGCTGCATCGCCATGGTCATCGTCTGGAACGAACTGGCCAAAGGTGATACGGAATATGCGGCCGGGCTGGTAGCGCTGAACTCCATCTTTCAGGTGCTGTTTTTTTCGGTGTACGCCTATTTTTTTATTACGGTGCTGCCCACCTGGTTCGGATTGGAAGGAACGGCCGTACAGGTAACCATCGGGCAAATTGCAGAAAGTGTATTGATTTATCTTGGTATCCCTTTCTTTGCAGGAATGCTAACCCGCTATTCCTTAATCAAAATCAAAGACAAAGAATGGTACCATAAAAAATTCATCCCCAAAATCAGCCCGATTACACTCATTGCTCTGCTGTTTACCATTGTGGTGATGTTTTCGCTGAAGGGGGAATATATTGTCGCTTTACCGTTTGATGTGATTCGCATTGCCATCCCCTTACTGATTTATTTTGTGCTGATGTTTCTGGTTTCGTTTTACATGGGTAAAAAGGTCGGCGCCGACTATTCCAAATCGGCTACCTTGTCTTTTACGGCGGCCAGCAATAATTTTGAACTGGCCATTGCGGTGGCCGTAGCCGTGTTCGGCATCAATTCCGGTGAAGCCTTTGCTGCGGTGATTGGCCCGCTGGTGGAAGTGCCGGTACTGATTGGTTTAGTTAATGTGGCGCTGTGGTTTCAAAAAAAATATTTTGGCGGTGCAGTGGAAAAAGGAACGGTCAAGCCGCCGGATGTGTGTCCGTAGTTCATTAATTGTATTTATCAAGAAAAAAGGAGTATAAGGTGAATAAACAAATAGAAGTAGAAGAGACCTGTGTGGTACCAAGAGAAGTTAAAGTGCTGGTACGTGGTGAGAGTGCCAATGCGACAAAAATGAATATCCAGTCCGGGAAATTCAAAATAGTCATTGATGAACCAACCAATATGGGCGGAAGCGATGACGGGCCTTCCCCGATTCAGGTTTTATTAATGTCGCTTGCCGGCTGCCTGAATGTCACGGGTCATGAAATTGCCCGCCAGCGTGGCCTTACATTAAACAGTATGAAGGTACGCATAGAAGGTGTCATGAATCCCTGTAATTTTATCGGCTGTTCGTTTGAAGAACGGGCTGGCTTTCAGAATATTACGGTGAGTGTGGATGCAGATATGCCGGGAGTTACAGACGAAGAAAAAGCAAGCTGGTTAGAAGAAACTGAAAAGCGCTGCCCGGTAACGGATAATATAAAAGCCGACACACAGATAAATGTTAAAGTTGTCTAATCTTAAGTGGATAAAAATATGTCGTCAGACACAAGTAAATTTAAAACCGTATTAAAGAAAACCTGGAACGCATTTCGATTTATTATCCCGATTATTCTTTCGGTGTTGT
>JANTHG010000105.1 GCA_024762535.1 Calditrichaceae bacterium | reverse complement strand
ACGCCACTATTCAGTCTTTTATCGAACATTTTCTGAATCTTTTACATGCCATCAGCGAACAGCCCACGCAAAAGATTACCCGTCTGCCCCTGTTGAGTGCGGCGGAAAAACAGCGCTTGCTGCACGAATGGAATCACAGCGTCAGCGGGCAAAACGTGCCAAGCTGCTTCCACCTTCTGTTTCAAAAACAGGCGCAGGCCACGCCTAATCAGGCGGCCGTGGTGTGGGAAGGAAGGCAATTGACCTACGCGCAGCTCAACAGCAAAGCCAATCAATTGGCGCATTATTTACGGCAGCGCGGCGCCGGCCCGGAAACCTTTGTGGGCATTCATCTGCGCCGCTCGTTGGAAATGATTGTTTCCATCGTGGCCGTTTTAAAGACCGGCGCGGCTTACGTGCCCTTAGACCCCGATTATCCCAAAGAGCGGCTAACTTTTATTGTGGAAGACGCCGGACTGCAAACGATTATTTCCACCAAACAGGATAAAGACGGATTGCCCGGTGACGCCGCGCAGAGTATCTTTTTGGACGACGAACAGGAAGCCATCGAACGGCAAAGCGCAGAGAATCCCGCAAATACAGCCCTGCCGCAGAACAGCGCCTACGTCATTTACACGTCCGGTTCCACCGGCAAGCCCAAGGGCGTAGTCATTCAGCATCAATCCATGCTGCATCTTTTGGACGGACTGTACGAAGAAATCTACACGCGGACCGATGGCCGTCCGCTGCGCGCCAGCCTGAACGCGCCCATCCTGTTCGACGCTTCGGTGCAGCAACTGGTTCTTTTACTCAAAGGACACACGCTCTATCCTATTCCGCAGGATGTGCGGCTTTCGGGCACGCTTTTGCTGGAATTTATCCGCACAAACAAATTAGATGTGCTGGACTGCGTGCCGTCGCAGTTAAAATTACTCTTGGACGAAGGCTTTTTGGACAACGGCCGGTGGCAGCCCGAAATTTGCCTGCCCGGCGGCGAAGCCATCGACAGCGATATGTGGCGGCAATTGCAGGCGTCTAGTAAAACTCAATTTTACAACGTGTACGGCCCCACGGAATGCACGGTGGATTCCACTATCTTTCACATTAACGGTTACGACGGGCCGCCCAATATCGGTCGTCCGTTGCGCAACGCTCAGGTGTACATTTTAGACGCAGAGATGCAGCCTGTGCCTGCGGGCGTACCCGGCGAACTGTACATCGGCGGCGATGGCGTGGGGCGCGGCTATTTAAATCGCCCTGATTTAACCGCCGAACGCTTTTTGCCCCATCCTTTTTCGGAACAGGGCGGCGAACGCCTGTACCGCAGCGGCGATTTGGCGCGCTTCCTGCCCGACGGCAACATCGAATTCTTAGGCCGTGCAGACCATCAGGTGAAAGTGCGCGGTTTCCGCATCGAGCTGGGTGAAATCGAAGCCGTGTTAAGCGAAGCGGAATCCGTTAAAGATGCGGTGGTCATCGTGCGGGAAGATACGCCGGGCTTTCCGCGCATCGTGGCCTACCTGACCGCCGGCGGCGACGAACAAGCGAACGACACCGTTCTGCGCGCCTATTGCAAGCCCAAACTACCGGACTATATGATTCCATCGGTTTTTGTCTGGTTAGACGCAATCCCATTAACGCCCAACGGCAAAATCGACCGCAAAGCCCTGCCCGAGCCCGATTCCTACCGGCCGAATCTGGAAACGGACTATGTGGTGCCGTCCACGGAAAACGAGAAAATTCTAACGGATATCCTGCAGCAACTACTCGGTCTGGAACAGGTGGGCATCCGCGATAATTTTTTCGAACTGGGCGGCGATTCCATTTTAACCATTCAGGTGATTGCCCGCGCCAAACAGGCCGGACTGGACATTACGCCCAAACAAATTTTCGAAAATCCTACGGTGGAAGGTTTAGCCGCTGTGGCCGCTAAAGGAAAAGCCGTACAAGCCGAGCAAGGCCTGGTAACCGGCGATGTGATTCTTACGCCCATCCAGCGCCGTTTCTTTGAACTGAATTTCAGCGAGCCGCACCACTGGAACCAATCGCTGATGCTGGAAACCGACCAGACCTTAGACCCCGAAATTTTAAAACAGGTGGTTGCCGGGCTACTGGAACATCACGACGCCCTGCGCCTGCGTTTCCCATCCGGCAACGGCTATCCGCAGCCTGTCATCGCCGAACCGGACGAACGCATTCCCTTTTCTTATTTTGATTTTTCATCGCTGCCGCCGGACGAACAGCTTGCGGAAATTGAAAAGAAAACCACCGCCTTGCAGGCCGGGCTTCATTTACAGGACGGCCCCATTTTGCAGACGGCCTACTTTAAGCGCGACGCCCAACATGCCGACCGCTTGCTGATTATCATTCATCATCTGGCCGTGGATACGGTTTCGTGGCGCATCTTAAGCGAAGATATTCAATTACTGTACAATCAGATTCAAGAAGGGAAGCCGGCGCAACTACCGCCCAAAAGCACATCGTTCCAATACTGGGCGCAGCAACTGGCCGCTTACGGCAGCAAGCATATCCCGCAGGAAGAAATCGCCTTTTGGCAAGAAATGACCGCGCAGCCATTCCACGGACTGACCACGGATTTTGAACGCGGACCCAACGACGAAGCGTCTCTCATATTCGTACAGCAAACATTGGACAAAGAGTTGACACAGCAATTGCTGAAAGAAATCCCCGCGCGCCTGAACGCCCGCTTTACGGATGTGCTGTTAACCACTCTGTTGCGTGCCCTGGGACGCTGGAATGGTCAGCATAAATTGTGGCTGGAACTGGAAGGCCATGGCCGGGAAAATCTGTTTGACGATGTGGACCTGTCGCGAACTGTGGGCTGGTTCACAACTTTGTATCCTGTGCATTTGGATATTAGCGGGATTGCGGAACCGCTGCCGGCTTTGCAGAAAGTAAAAGAGCAAATGCACCGTATTCCGGCTAACGGCATCGGTTTTGGTCTGTTAAAATATTTTGCCGAAAATGCGCAATTGAAGGAACAATTGGCCGGGCTGCCGCACGCGGATATTATTTTCAATTATCTTGGCCAATTCGAAACAAATCATTCAACATTCGGCGCGTTTCGCCCGATAACGGATAGTAAAATGGCCGAGCGCAGCCCCAAAGCGTTGCGTCCCAATTTGTGGGATATCAGCGTCAGCATTGTGGATGGCGTATTGAATCTGCGCATCGCCTTTAGCAGTAACCTTTTTAAAGAAGAAAGCGTACGCCGCTTTTTAGAGTATTACAGCGACGAGTTAAGCTCTTTTGTGGAATACGCCGCTGCCGTAAAGGAAGAGGTTTACACAGCGGCCGATTTTACTGAAGCCGGTTTGGAAGATACGGAACTGGACGATTTATTGTCGGAATTAGACGAAGAATAAGTGCCAGCGTTACGCATCATATTTTTCTGTTGTTGTATGCACTATAATAGCATATATTTAGGAAAGATATTGATGACAGGGAGGAAAATATGCGCACAACCATTAACATTCCCGACCAGATTATGGTCGAACTGTTAAAATATTCCGGTGCGTCGTCCAAAACCGAAGCGGTTTCCAAAGCGATGATTGATTGGGTCAATTACAAACGGATACAAAAGCTGAAATCATTACGCGGCAAATTAGACGTGAACATTGACATCAACGAACTGCGTAGCGAAGAAATCAGGGAAGCGCAAAATGAATAAAGACTATGTGCTAATCGATTCTTCGGTGTGGATTGAATATTTCAGAAAAGGCGAAGGCGAAATTTTCAATCTGGTGGACCGCTTGCTCGATTCCGGCCAGGCCGTTCTTTGCGGCATCGTGGAAATGGAAATTTTAGCGGGTATACGAAAAAATGAACGAACTATGATTAAAGACCTGTTCAGCGCGCTTCATTATCTGGAATTTAGCCGTAAAGATTTCAGCGTCGCCGGCGAGAAGTTAAACTGTTTAAGAAATAAAGGAATTACTGTTCCGTCCACTGATTGCCTGATTGCGGCGCTGGCGATAAATCGAAAAATTGCCGTATTGACGCTGGATAAACATTTCAACCATTTCAAGGAGCTGAAGCGGGTTACGGTATGAACCGGAATTCGCTTGGCAATATAAATATTGGGACGAGCATTTTGAAAAAAATGTTCGTTAGTGGAAAACCGATGAATGCAAAAAGGAAAATGAGATACAGCGGTTCTAAATAATCAACACACCACATTGAGGATAAATGGATAAGCCTAGTCCCCCCTTAGCAAAGGGGGCTAGGGGGTTGTAAAATTGGTACTATTCAATAACTAGTCCACCTAAAAAACACCCCCCTTAATCCCCCCTTGATAGGGGGGAAAGTCTATGCCTGAATAAGTAAGCTATTTGTGTTTAGTATTTAAGACTGATGTGAAAATGAGTATCTAAAACGGAGTTATGAGGAAGAGACCGCCCTATGGCCAAAGCTAATAAAAATATCGAAGCCATCTACCCCCTGTCGCCCATGCAGCAGGGAATGCTATTTCATACGATTTACAATCCACAGTCCGGCGCCTATTTCGAACAGTTCAGTTGCCGGCTGAAAGGTGCTTTTGAACGCGACGCTTTTTCCAAAGCCTGGCACGAAGTGGTGCGCCGCCACCCGGCCCTGCGTACGGCTTTTGTTTACAAAAAATTAGACAAAATGCTGCAGGTGGTACATAAAGACGTGGAATTGCCCATTGTCGAAGACGACTGGTCTGCCCTGCCGGAAACGGAACAGGCGGAAAAGTTCGAGCAATTTTTAATCGCTGATAAGAAAAAAGGATTCAACCTGTCCAAAGCCCCGCTGATGCGTTTTCATCTGATGAAACGCGGGGAACAGGATTATTATTTTCTGTGGAGCTTCCACCACCTGCTCACGGACGGCTGGTCCATGCCGCTGATTTTAAAAGAAGTGTTTACGCTGTACGAAATGAGCGTCAAAGGATTTCCGCCGCGCCTGCCCGCTGTACGGCCGTACCGCGATTATATCAACTGGCTGCAAAAACAAGATATGGAAAAAGCGCAGGCCTTTTGGCAGGAAAAACTAGGGGATTTTTCCCAGCCCACACCGCTGGTACGCACACTCACCGACCCCGTGTCCGCCGAAACGCAAACGCGTGCATATAAAATGCAAACACTGGAAATCGAACGCGATGTGTTTGCAAAATTACAGGACATGGCCAAACAGAATCAACTGACCATGAACACCATTGTGCAAAGCGCCTGGGCCTTTTTACTCAGCCGCTACAGCGGACAGGACGATGTCTTGTTCGGTGCTACGGTTTCCGGCCGGCCGCCGGAACTGCCGGGTGTGGAAAACATTGTAGGGTTGTTCATCAACACTCTGCCCATTCGCGTTTCACTCACCCCGCAGGAGAAAATCAGCGATTATTTAAAAGACGTGCAAAGCCAGGCCGTGGCCATGCGCGAATACGAATATACGCCGTTGGTGGAAATCCAGGGCTGGACTTCCGTCCCGCGCGATTTGCCTTTGTTTGAGAGCATCGTCGTGTTCGAAAACTACCCCGTTGATTCTACCATGAAGGAGCAAAAACTCAGTTTCGAAATCAGCGATGTACGTTCCAATGAAGAGACCAATTATCCCATCACTTTAGTCGCTGCTGCGCACGAAACACTGACGCTGGAATTCGCTTACGAATCGCCTTTGTTTGAAGACGCCATCATCCGCAGTATGTTGGAACATCTGCAAAATTTTCTGACAGCCGTGTCCGAAGACCCGCAGCGCTCCCTGTCTTCCGTTCCTCTGCTTACGAAACAGGAAAGAATGCTTGTCACAGAAGAATGGAACCGAACCCAAACGGAATTTCCTGAACACCTGTGCATGCATCAGCGTTTTGAATCTTTCGCCGAAAAACAGCCGCAGGCCAAAGCCCTGCAATTTGCAGAGGATTCTCTTACTTACGCTGAACTTAACGCCCGCGCCAATCACCTGGCGCACCATCTGCGTACAAAAGGCGTAGGGCCGGAATCTACAGTAGCCATTTATTTAGAGCGTTCGTTCGAACTGATCATTTCCCTTTTGGCTGTGCTTAAAGCCGGCGGCGCCTATGTACCGCTGGACCCCAATTATCCGGCCGACCGCCTGAAATTCATTATGGAAGATTCCAACGCCAAACTGGTTATTACACAAAAAGAACTTCAGGAAAAAGTACAGGGTTTTAACACCTCCCTCTTTATTTGGGAAGATGAACAATCCGCTTTTATAAAGGCATCGACAGAGAATCCGGAAAACCGCACCTTTCCTGAAAATCTGGCTTACATGATTTACACTTCCGGTTCCACCGGCAAGCCTAAGGGCACCCTGCTGCAGCACCGGGGCGCTGTGAATACCGCTATGAGCCTGGGCCATTATTTTCAATTGGAGCCCGGCAAAAGCATCCTTCAATTTGCTTCTATCGGCTTTGACGCCTCTGTGGCCGAGATTTTCGGTGCGCTGCTTAATGGTGCAGCCTTGCATTTAATTTCCAAAGAGACCATTTTAAGTGAAAACGGTATTACCGATACGGTTCGTGAACAAGCCATTTCCACTGTAATTCTGCCCCCTTCTGTTTTGGCAATCCTTTCGGATGAAAATCTTCCCGATTTACACGTTGTCGGTTCAGCCGGCGAGGCGTGTACTCCCGAAATATTAAAACGCTGGGTAAATGGACGAACATTTGTTAACGGTTACGGCCCTACAGAAAGTACAGTGGCCGCCACTCTGCAACCCTTAACCACCCCACTACCCGATGGTGTGCCTGTACCCATCGGTAAACCTATGCATAACGCTGCCATTTATGTTTTGGATGCATATCTTAATCCCCAACCGGTGGGCGTTCCCGGAGAATTACATATTGCCTCCGTTGGTTTGGCGCGCGGCTATTTGCACCGGGCCGATTTAACCGCCGAAAAATTTATTCCCAATCCCTTTAGCGAGCAACCCGGCGCACGTTTGTACAAAAGCGGCGACCTGGTACGCCGGCTTTCGGACGGCAGTCTCGAATTTATGGGGCGCATTGATTTCCAGGTTAAGCTGCGCGGCTTTCGTATTGAGCTTGGTGAAATCGAAGCCGCACTCACTGCTTATAAAACGGTGCGCCATGCAGCTGTAATTTTGCGGGAAGACGAACCGGGGCAAAAATATCTTGCGGCCTATATCACGCTTACCGAAGATAGTAAGCCGGATCAAAACGCGCTGAACCTCTTCTTAAAAGAACGTTTACCCGATTATATGGTACCTACAACCGTTACGGTGATGGACACGTTTCCACTCACATCCAACGGGAAAATTGATCGGAAAAAATTGCCGAAACCGGAGGGCGCAGCCTTACACACAGCCGAAAAGATAGCGCCTCGCACGCCTGTGGAAGAATTATTGGTAAGTCTCTGCCAGAGTATTTTAAATGTTAAAGAAGTAGGCGTAAATGATAACTTTTTTGATTTGGGCGGTCACTCTCTGCTGGCCACGCAAATGATGTCCCGTATCCGTAGCGCTTTTGAAGTGGAGCTGCCTTTAAAAGATTTTTTCGAAAATCCGGTTATTTCCGATCTGGCTTTAAAAATAGAAACCTTGCGCCAAACCGATCAGAGTTTGCTGCCACCGCCCATTCATGCTTTTGAACGAAACGGTAATCTGCCTCTGTCTTTTGCCCAGCAGCGTCTCTGGTTTTTGGATCAACTGGCGCCTGGCAGCGCTAATTATAATATTCCAACCGTGTTGCGCTTAAAAGGTGATTTGAATTTAGACGCCCTGGAACGCAGTGTGCGTGAAATTGTACGTCGGCACGAATCCTTACGCACCACCTTTTCCGAAGAAAAAGGCACGCCGCTTCAGGTCATTCACGAAACAATAGACATACCCTTTAACGTTGTCGATTTAAGCGCTCTTACCCCGGAAGAAGCAGAAGCCAAAGCGCGCGAAATGGCCGAGGTCGAAGCGGCCACGCCTTTTGATCTAAGCAAAGGGCCTCTGTTCCGAGGTATGATTATCAAATTGGCCGACCAGGATCATCTTGCTCTGTTTACCCTGCATCATACCATTTCCGATGGCTGGTCCATGGGCATTCTGGTTCGCGAAGTAGCCACGCTCTATCCAGCCTTTTTAAACGATGCAGCGTCCCCATTGCCCGATCTAACCATTCAATATGCGGACTTTGCGGTTTGGCAGCGCTATTGGCTGCAGGGCGAGGTTTTGGAAAAGCAGCTCTCTTTCTGGAAAGATTTAATTGGTGAAAATCCACCTGTACTGGAGTTACCAACGGATTTTAAGAGACCGGCCATGCAGACCTTTAACGGCCGTACCCTGCATTCTATTTTATCGCCGGACCTGACAGGGCAGCTTTTGCAATTCAGCCAAAACGAAAACGCCACCCTGTTTATGACGTTGCTGGCTGCTTTCCAGACCATGCTCTACCGCTACAGCGGTCAGGATAAAATTTTAACCGGCTCGCCTATTGCCAACCGCACCATGGCAGAAACAGAACCTTTAATCGGTTTCTTTGTAAACACGCTGGTACTGCCGGCCGACTTTAGCAGCGTAACGGATTTTCGTTCCCTTGTAAAGCAAATTCGTCAAACGACCTTACAGGCTTACGCCCATCAGGACCTGCCTTTTGAACAATTAGTGGAAGCGGTTCAACCCGAGCGGGATATGAGCCATTCGCCTCTCTTCCAGGCTGCCTTTATTTTGCAGAATATGGCCATGGATAAACTGGAACTGCCCGGTTTGACACTGGAACCCTTTGAAGCGGAAAGTACGGTTTCCAAATACGATTTGACCTTAAACGCCGCTGAAACCGAACAGGGTATTGAATGCTATTTTGAATACAATACGGACTTGTTCACGGAATCGACCATTCAGCGTATGATGGCCCATTTCGAGAATCTCATTCGGGCGATTCTGCGTGATCCTAAGCAAAAAGTGGATCTTATCGATTTCCTGACGGATCAGGAAAAAGTCAATCTCTTTGAACGCTGGAATCAGGCGCAACGCGAATTGCCGCAGCCGCATACGGTACCCGCTGTTTTCGAAGCGCTGGCCCAGGCGCAGGGCGCTCATCCGGCAGCTATATTTGACGGTGAAACACTCAGTTATGAGCAGCTAAATACAAAAGCCAATCAACTGGCGCACCATCTGCTGGATATGGGTTTAAAGCCCGATCAGATAGTGGGCATCAGCCTGCCCCGTTCTTTGGATGTACCGGTTGCCATTTTGGCCATTTTAAAAGCAGGCGGCGCATTCCTTTCCATTGATCCGGCTTATCCTCAGGAACGGATTCGCTATATGATGGAAGATTCCGGATTACGTTTTTTGATTACGCAGGAAGCATTGGCGAAGTCCTTACCCATTAATGAGTTACCGACTATTTTCATAGACCGGGATGCAGCGGTTCTTTCCGCACACAGTACGGCAAATCCCAATACGGTTCTTTATCCGGAAAACCTGGCCTATGTGATTTACACTTCCGGTTCCACAGGCAAACCAAAGGGAACGTTGCTGGCGCACAAGGGCTTAGTGAATTTATCCCAGGCACAGCGAAAAGCCTTTTCCATTGATTCTCAGAGCCGTATTTTACAATTTGCTTCGCTCAGCTTTGACGCTTCGGTGTGGGAAACAGCCATGGCTCTGCTCAATGGCGCCACTCTGGTGCTGGCCGATCAGGAAACATTGACTTCCGGACAGGGACTGTCAAAAGTTTTGGAGGAACAGCAGGTAACAACCGTAACCCTGCCCCCTTCGGTGCTGGCTGTGATGCCGCAAACCGAGCTAGCGGCATTACAAACCATTGTTACGGCAGGTGAAAAATGTACTACCGATCTGGTTCAGCGCTGGGGCGTTCACCGTCAATTTGTAAATGCTTACGGCCCAACAGAAACAACTGTGTGTGCTTCCATGTACGAAACGTCAGTCAAAGATTCCTTCGAGCCGCCCATTGGCAAACCGGTGGATAATTTTCAGCTATATATTTTGGATGCGAACGGCATCCCCACGGCTCAGGGCGTACCCGGCGAATTGTGTATTGCCGGCATGGGACTGGCCCGCGGGTATCTGAATCGTCCGGAACTGACTGCCGAAAAATTTATGCCTAACCCGTTTAGCCAGATTCCGGGCGAGCGTCTCTATCGTAGCGGCGATTTGGCGCGATGGAAAGCGGACGGAAATGTGGAATTTTTAGGACGTATCGATCACCAGGTGAAAGTGCGTGGTTTCCGGATTGAACTCGGTGAAATAGAAGC
The DNA here is from genome assembly GCA_024762535.1 of Calditrichaceae bacterium. Classification (GTDB taxonomy): domain Bacteria; phylum Calditrichota; class Calditrichia; order Calditrichales; family Calditrichaceae; genus JANTHG01. The sequence goes on along the minus strand of JANTHG010000105.1, from coordinate 246 downwards.
CACTCTAACAACTATGGAACACATGCGTGATGTTGTTGTTCTGGCAAGAGAAGATCAGCCCGGGGATCCGCGTTTAGTGGCCTACTACATCCATGACCAGGCACAGGATGTGGAACCGGATGTTTTTCGTTCGTATTTACGCCAGCAATTACCCGAATATATGATTCCTGCCATATTCCTGCGCTTAGATGAGTTTCCGCTGACCACCAGCGGCAAGGTGGACCGTAAAGCGCTGCCGGCGCCGGA
>JANTHG010000104.1 GCA_024762535.1 Calditrichaceae bacterium | reverse complement strand
ATTTTAGTGTGCGCGGCGGCATCATTGATTTGTTCGTTTGGAATTACGAAGATCCCCTGCGTATCGAGTTTTTTGGAAATGAAATCGAATCCATCCGCACCTTTGATGTGTTTACCCAGCGTTCCACCGGAACGGTCAAAGAAATCAGTATTTTACCCAATTTGTCCCGCAGCGCTGTGCATCCTGCATTCCTGGACGCATTCCTTCCTTCCGGAACCATTCTCTTCGCAGAAGATACACTGCTGGCCCTACAAAAAACCGAAGAACGTTTTTCCAAAGCCGGGCAAATGTTTAATCAACTGCAGGCCGAACAGGTTGAAGAACATCCGCCGGAAAACTTATATATGAGCGGAGAACAATTAGAAAATCTCTTCAGCCGTTTTTTGTTTTGCAACACTAATTTAGTGGAAGACACGGTTGATGAAACCATTGATTTTAGAATAGCGCCGCATCCGGATTTTAACGGCAGCATGAAACGATTTCTGCAGTATGTCCAAAATGAGAGCGCACAGTCCGAAAGCGTACGCATAGAAATCCAGGCCATGAACCAGTCCCAGGCTGAGCGTCTGCGGGAAATCATCGAAGAAGAGGAAATCCCTTTTAACGGGCGTATTGTCCCTCAAACCCTTCATAATGGATTTATTGCTGCCCAGCCGGCCGTTCAGGTATTAACCGACCACGAAATCTTTAATCGTTTCAAGCGCCGTAAAACCTATCGCCGTTTTAAAAATGGTGAATATCTGCGCCAGTTGAGCACGCTTAATTTGTACGATTATGTGGTGCATATCGATTATGGTATCGGACGCTACATGGGCATGGAAATGCTCGAGTTAGGGCCGGTTAAAAAAGAATGCATAAAAATTTCGTATCGCGATGGCGACCACCTGTTTGTTACGGTGGATAACTTAAATCGCGTGCAAAAATTCAGTTCCGAAGAAGGCGCAGCGCCACAGCTGACTAAGCTGGGCACACCGGAATGGGAACGCGCCAAAAATAAGACCAAAGAATCTCTAAAAAAAGTAGCGGCGGAATTGATTCGGCTCTATGCCGGACGCAAAGCGCAAAACGGGTTTTCCTTTTCCAAAGACCAGCACTGGCAAAAAGAATTAGAAGCATCGTTCATCTTCGAAGAAACCGAAGACCAGCTAAAATCCATTAATGAAGTAAAACAAGATATGGAAAGTGAAAAACCCATGGATCGTTTACTGTGCGGAGATGTGGGATTCGGGAAAACCGAAGTGGCCCTGCGTGCCGCCTTTAAATCGGTTTTGGATGGGAAACAGGTGGCCGTACTGGTGCCAACCACCATTCTGGCGTTTCAGCACTACGAAACCTTCCGCAAGCGGTTGGCCGAATTCCCTGTAAAAGTAGAAATGCTCAATCGTTTTCGTAGCGCCAAACAGCAGCGGGAAATTTTGGAAGGGCTGGCCAAAGGGGATGTTGATATTGTGATAGGTACGCACCGTCTTATCTCTTCGGACGTGGTTTTTAAGGATTTGGGATTGCTGGTGGTGGACGAGGAACAGCGTTTTGGCGTAAAACAGAAAGAAAAATTAAAAGCCTACCGCCTGTCTGTGGATGTTTTATCCATGACCGCCACTCCCATTCCGCGTACCCTGCATATGGCTTTAATGGGTGCGCGTGACCTTTCGCATATTGATACGCCGCCGGGCAACCGTTTACCCGTACATACGGAAATCATCAACTGGGATGACGACCGCTTATATCATATCATCACGCGGGAAATCAGCAGAGGCGGGCAGGTCTATTTTGTGCATAATCGGGTGGAAACCATTCAGGCTATAAAAGAGAATTTGTCTCAGTTAATCCCGCAGGCCCGGATAGCCGTGGGCCACGGCCAGTTGCCCGAAAAGAAGCTGGAACAGGTGATGCTGGATTTTATGGCTCAAAAATATGATGTGCTGGTGGCAACCATGATCATCGAAAACGGGCTGGATATTCCCAATGTAAATACCATCATTATTAATCGAGCCGATAAATTCGGATTGTCCCAGTTGTACCAGTTACGGGGTCGGGTGGGGCGCTCCAGTGAACAGGCCTACGCCTATTTGCTGGTACCCGGCATGGAAAAGCTAACCGATACTTCCCGCAAACGGCTGCGCGCCATTCAGGATTTTACCGAACTGGGTTCCGGATACAAAGTAGCGCTGCGCGATTTGGAAATCCGCGGAGCGGGCAATTTATTAGGAAAAGAACAGAGCGGGTTTGTACAAACGGTTGGTTTTGACCTGTACTGTAAAATCCTGGATCAGGCGGTGGAAGAGCTGAAAGAAGGATTGGCGCCCGATTTAGACACAGCCGGCGACCAGGCGGTTAAGCCCAAAGTAGATCCTAAATTGGATGTGGATTTTGATTTATTTATTCCCGAATCATTTATTCCCGGAGAAATGGAACGAATTTCGGTTTATCATCGTTTAGTTAATTTTTCGCAAGGGGATCAGATAGCGGAATTGCAGGAAGAATTGCAGGACCGCTTCGGAAAACTGCCGCAAAGTGTGCGCTATTTTTTAACAGCCATCGAAATAAAATTACTGGCAGCGCGCTTCTATGCGAAGCGGATCATTCTGAAATCCGAAAAGATGAAACTCTTTTTTGCCGAAGAAGCGCAGAAGGATGAAGCCTTTTTCACACAGATGATTCCGTCATTAATGAATCAGAAATACACAGCAGTCCGCTTTATCGATCAAAAGGATTTAGCGGCAGAAATCAGGTTGATTGGTAAAGAGCGGGCGGAACAATTAGAGTTCGCAAAAATATTTTTGCACAGACTGCTTGAAAATAAGTAACTTAAAAATTGAGATTCGGTAGTATTAAAAAGCTAAGTTTATTCAACGGGCCCTTCATAGCCCATTCATTTTAAAGGAGGTACAATGCGTAAATTTTTTATTACCGCACTCTTGGCTGCGGGATTGATTTATCTGACCGGTTGTGGTCTTTCGGACGACACGGTTGCTGTAGTGGGTGGAACCACTATCACAAAAGATGCTTATAAACAGGCGCTAAGTCGTCGCTATTCCAAAAAAGATTCCTATGCTTCAGTGGATTCTTCCGCTAAAATGGCTATGCTCAACAATATGATCGAAAAAGAGTTAAAAGCCAATGCCGGTCACGATATGGGCCTGGACGATGATCCCGGTTTTAAGGGAGAATTCAAAGCGCAGGAAGCGCGTATTCTGGGAAATCGCTATTTTGAGAAAGTGATTGTGGACAAGCTTTTTCCGGAGAGTGAAATTCGCGAGGAATTTGATAAGCAAAAAGAACAGGTAAAAGCGAGCCATGTATTGATTAGTTATAAAGGGGCACGTGGTGGTAAATCGACCCGTACCAAAGAACAGGCCTTAGCCCTGGCCCGTGAAGTATCCAAAAAAGCGAAGAGCGGAGAGGATTTTGCCAAGCTGGCCGAAAAATATTCGGACGACCCCAGCGCTAAACAGAATAAAGGCGACTTAGGCTTTTTTACCTGGGGCCGGATGGTGCCGGCTTTTCAGGAAGCTGCATTTAAAATGAAACCGGGCGATATTTCCGATCCTGTGGAAACAGCCTTTGGTTTTCATGTTATTAAAGTTACGGATCGCCAGGCCAATCCAAATTATGATCCGTCAAAATATGAAGCTGAAAAATACAATATTAAACGCCGCGTCTATTTTACCAAAAAAGACAGCGGTATGGCCATGTGGAAACGTCAGCAGGCTAAGCTCGAAAAAGAAAATAATTTTAAAATTAATGAAGAAAATCTGAATAAAATTATCGCTACGTCCAAAACCAAAAAGGGCGCTGTTAATCCGGCTAATTTTAGCGATGACGAAAAACTTTTGCCTTTAGCCCAATGGGATGGTGGCACTTTAACGCTTAATGATATTTTTACCTTGTATGGCAGCCGGGTAAATATGCTGGGCCGGAAATTAAATTCTCTCGAAAGTTTTAAGTCCGAAGTTCGAAACGCAGCGCTTCAGGATTTAATTATCAAAGATGCCAAACGGCTGGGAGTTGCGGACGAACCGGACATCAAAGCGCAATTACAAGATGCTAAAAATACCAAGCTGGCTATGCTGGCCGAGAAAAAAGCGGTTCGTGAAAAAGCTGAAGTATCGGAAGATGAAATTAAGCAATATTTTGCTGAACATAGTAAGGAATTCGTAAAACCGGCTGAAATGGAAATGTGGGAAATCTACGTTAAAGATAAAAAGAAAGCCGATGAAATAGCAAAGAAAGCCAAAAGAAAAGGTTACAATTTTGAAAAGCTGGCTCAAAAATATACGGAAGATAATTTCTATAAAACTAAAAAAGGCTATCTTGGTTTCAAATCGGAAAAGCGTCGCGGCGAAGTTTCCAAAGCCGCTTTTAAATTGGGCCCAAATAAAATCGGCGGCCCCATCAAATACCGCGCCGGTTGGGCTGTTTTTAAAACCGGTAAATTGCATCCCGAAGCACAGCGCAGCCTGGAAGAAGTGCATAGTCAGGTAAAAATGAAAGTACAGAATAAAAAAATGAAAGAGCTGCGCGAAGCCTGGCAAAAAGAATTGCACGAAAAATATCCGGTTAAAATCAATACAAAGTTAGTGGAAGCAATCTAATGTTTCTTTGGTTACAATTAAGGAAGAGTTGCCGGCTATTAGGCTCGGCAGCTCTTTTTCTTTTGATAGCTACTGGATGTCAACGGGGAGAAAAAATGCCTGAAGATATGGTGGCTCAAGTAAATGATCAATATTTGCTTAAAGATCAGCTCAACTACCGTACACCTAAGGGGGTTGATAAAGATGTGGACTTGGCCCTAAAAAAAAATATTTTGGCCAAATGGATAGAAAATGAAGCTTTATATCAGGCGGCTCTGCGTGAGGGATTTAAAACAACACCCCGGGAACAATTTTATATTGAACAATATGCCAAATCTCTATTGGTTCAACAATACCTTAACTCAAAACTGGACAGAGAATATACCATTTCGAGGCAGGATATCGAATCCTATTATAAGTCCCATAAACAAGAGTTTGTGCGTGATCATGATGAAGTACATGTGGTGCACTTGTTACTGGAACAAAAAGATAAAGCGATTTTTAAGGAAATAAATCAAAGTAATGATTTGCTTAGCATTGTTAAAAAATATTATTATGATGAAAAATCTTCGGCAGAGAAACCCAATGGTGATTTGGGATATGTAGAGGTAAGTGTTTTACCGGAATCATTTATACGTACCCTGAAACGTATGAAAACAGGATCCATATCCAAACCGATTCATTTGCAGGAGGGGTATCACTTTTTACAGTTATTGGATTGGGAAAAAGCAGGATCCTTACGTGATTTGGAATTAGTAAAAAATGAAATTAAAATTCGTCTTAAACAAGAACGTCGCAAGGCGGAACAAGATCGAGTGATTCGGGATGCTAAAAAAAATGCCCAAATTCAAACCTATTTAAGTAAAATCCAGGAATAGAAGGTAAGTTATGATCAAACGAGGTATTCGTACCCTTATGGTTTTGTCGGTATTTATTTCAGCTTTACCGGCCCAGCAATTAATAGATGGAATCGCAGCAGTTGTGGGGAAAGAGATTGTTCTTCGTTCGGATATCCAGCAATATGTACAAAATTATGTTATTCAAAATAAAATTAATGTACAGTCAAATCCGGGTTTAATGGAAAAATTAAAGAGCCAAACTCTTGAAAATTTAATAGAGCAAAAATTATTATTGGCTAAAGCCCAGGAAGATACTGTTAAAGTGGATGAGGGCTTGCTTGACCAAAAAGTAAATGAACGCATTCAATATCTCATTAACCAGCTAGGGTCGGAAGATAAACTGGAACAAACCTTTGGCAGCCCAATCAAAAAAATAAAACGGGACACACGTAAAATTATTAAAGAGCAGATGCTGGTAGAACAGGTGCGGGCTACAAAATTCAGGGCTATGAAAATATCACGCAGGGAGGTTGAATCATTTTTTGCAACCTATAAAGATAGTTTGCCATCACTTAAGGAAACGGTTGATATTAGTCATATTTTAAAATTAGTTAAACCCTCGGAAGAAGCGCAGAAAAAAGCGTTTGATAAAATTAATTCTATTCTGGAACAGTTAAAGAATGGTGCTGATTTTTCTAAGTTGGCAGAGAAATATTCTGACGATCCTGCGTCTGCGCGTCGTGGTGGAGATTTGGGATTAATTAGCCGGGGGGATTTTGTCCCGGAGTTTGAAGCCGCTGCCTACAAATTAAAAGACGGGGAAATGTCGGGCATAATTCAAACACAGTTTGGGTTTCATATCATTAAAATGATTGAACGTCGTGGTGAAAAAATTCATACTAGGCATATATTGGTTCGTCTTGTACCATCGGCCGAAGATGAACAACGCACGATCAAAGAATTAAACGATATTCGCCAAAAAATATTAGATGGATCCAATTTTGGTGAGATGGCGGATAAATATTCTGATGATGAAAATGTTGTAAAAGATCATGGCCATTTAGGAATATTTGAAGTTGAAAATATGGTTATTCCTCAGTTTAAATCAGTGGTGCAAACCATGAAGATCGGAGACATCAGTGAACCGTTTAAAACGAATTTTGGATATCATATAGTCAAACTGAACGATCGGCAAGCAGCCAGAAATTATTCTTTAGAAAAAGATTGGGATAGGATTCAACAGATTGCCCTTAATCATAAAATGCAAATCGAATATAAAAAATGGATTAGTGAAATTAAAAAAACCGTTCCAATTGAAATACGTAAGCCTCTTTAAATGCTAAATAAAAACAGGTAATCTGTTTAATATGACGCGATCCCCACAAGCAGCCGCGGAAAAGAAACAGCCGGTTTACATTGCGAAAAGCCCTACGATGAAACGTATAATGGGATTGGTGCAACGGTTTGCGGATACGGATGTTCATATTTTGATTACCGGTGAAACGGGCAGTGGGAAAACCGAACTGGCTAAATATATCCACTTATTGTCTGGCCGATCCAATCAAGATTTTTTTGCCATAAATTGTGCTGCCATACCGGATCAGTTACTGGAAGCTGAATTGTTTGGCTATAAAAAAGGTGCTTTTACCGGTGCCGAGAAAGATACTGATGGTAAGTTTTTTGCAGCTGGATCAGGTACAATACTCCTGGATGAAATTGGTGAAATTCCTCCACATCTGCAGGCAAAATTATTAAAAGTTGTAGATGAACATGAGTTCTATCCGGTAGGCTGTACCAAACCCCAGGTTATGAATGCAAGGGTTATTGCTGCAACTAATACAGATATTCAGGTAGCCGTTAAAAACCGAAAGTTTAGGCAAGACCTCTATTACCGTCTAAACACATTTGAATTACACTTGCCTCCCTTAAGAGAACGTAAAGAAGATATTCCTCCCCTTTTTGAACTATTTATCAATCGCTTTGCCCGAGAGAATAAGAATAGAATTCCCAGGATAGATCCTGCAATACCAATGATTTTGCAGGAGTATCGATGGCCCGGGAATATTCGCGAACTACAAAATTTGTCCGAATTGCTGGTGATTGCCAATGTTGATGTTATTAAGCCAGAACATCTGCCGGAACGTTTTAATACGGGTGTGTCGGGTTTAATCAGTAAAGCGGCAACAGGTGTTTATTCACTTGAAGATATAAAAAAAATATATACTCAATATATCTATAACTTAAATAAACAGAATAAAAAAGAAACAGCACAACTTTTACAAATAGATGTAAAAACCGTTCGTCGCTTATTGCAATAATTCGCTGACTATTGAAGAGCCATTCATGTTTAAAATTACGCAGCTTTTCCGGAAAAAGGAATCTGAAAATATTCCTTTTAAGGTTATGCAAGTATTTCAAAAACTATCCGATTCGATTTTGGATGCAGAGCATTTTAATGTCCGTAATTGGACTGATACGTATTTGGAATTGATCAGCCTGGTTCATTTGGATGCTGTGTTCTGTCAATATGTTCCGACGGATAAGAATACTTGGATTAATCTTAAGGACAATGCCGAAATTCAGATAGCTGTTACTTCTGAAATTCTTTTTTTAGTGGATGAAACGTTTGTATATTCATTCCAAAAGAAAGATCCCTTATTTAAACGGTTACTTCCTTTAAACGAAAACCATCTGCCCATAGCTGCAGAAGCGGTTAAGCTGGGAAATGGGATTTATTTTTTATTTATTCTATTTTCTACACAGAATGAGCTTCAAAAGCTTACTGCGGATGGCTTACTTTCGTCCTGTAGGTTGAGTGGAAAAGAGCGTAGAAACCATCAGGTATTAATAGGAAAAGAAAAATCATTTAAACAAATAAGTGAAGCACACGATCAATTATTAGCACAGTTTCGGTCTTCGGAGCGGGCCTTGCGTCGGCGGGCATATGAAATTAATAATATCCTGGAAATTAGTAATGAGTTATATGCGCTGTTGGATTTAGATCGTTTGATGAATGCCGCTCTATTGGTGATGGTAGGGCAACTGGGCTGTGAAAAAGCCTTTGCTTTACTGAGCCATCCGGATAAAGGAGATTTTGCCCAACAATTTAGTAAGGGCTTTGGCTCTTCTGAGATATTGCCGAAAATGGATTGGGACCATCCATTGGTTACCTATCTTTTTAAACGAAAACAACCGGTGTATGCCGAAGATTTATTCCAGTTACCTCAACTGGCAGATATAGCAACCGTTTCAAAACAGAATGGAGTCTATTTACTGGCTCCTCTTATCCATGCGGATCATATGCATGGCATAATAGGTTGTGGAGTAAAAATATTTACCGGAGTTTTTGATCCGGAAGATATCCAAATGTTTAGCATATTAATAAATATTATTTCTGTGTCCATAAGCAATGCACGAATGTATGAAAGTGTTAAATTAAAATCATTAACAGATGCGATGACCAATTTAAATAATTACCGATCCTTCGAAGAGCGATTAAAAGCGGAAATTAATCGTGCGAATAGACGTAACAATCCCCTTTCGTTGATCATGCTTGACATTGATAATTTTAAAAATTACAATGATTCACTCGGTCATCCTGCGGGTGATCAGGCTTTGCGTCAACTTGGGCGAATTCTCAAGGAAGTATCGAGGGATGAAGATGTGGTTAATCGTTATGGCGGTGAAGAGTTCTCTATTATACTTCCGGATCTTCCAAAAGAATCAGTTCATGTGTTGGCCGAGCGTATTCGTAAACAAGTAGAACAAGAGGTGTTTTTTCGTGAGGATGTTCAACCAGGTGGCCGATTAACTATAAGTTTGGGGGGCGCTACATTGCCCATTGATGCCAATGATTTTGATCAATTGGTACGGTGTGCAGATGAAGCTCTGTATTATTCTAAGGAACATGGTCGTAATCGTTTTACCCTTTATTCAAAAAAATGAAAATAAACAGGTGATTATATTGCGTTTGATGACGTTTCATTGTAATATATAATTATTTTATTTGGGAAAATGGATTTGTTATGCCTGACCTTAAAAAGGAGTCCGGATGTCTGATATTGGATACAACGATAATGTAAATGTCGTGGATCGTAAATTCCATATTCAAACAGCCAGCAATCTTAAAAAGGGACTTGCTCGTTGTGAAGTGTTTGAAGAAGGGCGTTTAATTACAACTCAGGTTGTTGAGTTCGAACGCCGCAAACGCCGTGATGAAGAATCTATGGAACAACGTATCCGGCATATTGTTTCCAGATTGCATCAGGAGACTGTTGGCGAGATTGATTTGATGTTCCAGATTGCTGAGAAAGTCAAAAAACTGCGTCATGCTCCGTCAAATATAAAATTAGGATTAATTTTTTTATATAATAATTTAGTTAAAGATGCCATTGAACAGTTTGAGACCGCCCTATCCATTGATCCGGATTCTGCAGCAGCTCTGAACAATCTTGGTCTGGCCTATATTCATCTCGGGCAGAATTCAAAAGCCGTGAATTATTTGAATCAGGCTTTAGAAAAAAGTAATCCCTATGCAGATATTTACCATAATCTTGGACTTGCCTTTCTTAATTTAAAAAAATATTATAAAGCCCTTAAGCATTTTCAAGAAGCGTTACGCATCAACCCAAATTATTTAAAAGCGCATTACAATCTGGCTATAGTTTACCTGGAAAGTATCTTGGCTGATAAAGGAGATACCCTCCTGCCCCCGCCATCCATACGTATGGAACGTGCTCAATATCAGTTAAAACGCTTACTGGAAGCGGATATTACAGATTTTAATACGATTTATCCCAAAGCAGAAGCAATGCTTGAATCATCAGATATTCAACCATTAATTGATCTTCTGCTGGATCATAGAGATAAAGTTTTTCCTATGGAAGTACTGAGTTTAATAGGAATGGACTTTTATTTAAAGTTTATGTATGGTGGTAAAGGATTAAATCAGGAAATCATCGGAAAATTTGAACGTAAATTAACGAGTGCAATTGATGATCATCCCAAATATGCTGATTTATGGAATAACCTGGGTGTTGTTCATCTTATTCAATGCCGGAATTTATTTCTAAAA
>JANTHG010000103.1 GCA_024762535.1 Calditrichaceae bacterium | reverse complement strand
TTACACCGGGCATACGCTCGGCGCGGCAGGGGGCATAGAAGCGGCGTTTACGGTTCAGGCCCTGTTAGACCAAGCATTGCCCGCCACCGCCGGATTTGAGACCTTTGACCCGGATTGCGCGTTAGCCCCAACAACACAAAACACAGAGATAAAGGCACGGGTTGGCGTTTCCAATTCTCTGGCCTTCGGCGGAAATAATTCCACACTTATTTTCAGGAGGGAGGCGTAGTGTCTGTATCCATTTTGGGAATCGGTGTGGTAAGCGCGCTGGGCAGCGGAGTGGCTGCTATAAAAGACGCCCTGCAGGGGAATGCCGAGCCGCACATTGAAAACGAAACCATCGAAACAGCTGACGGAACGGTGGATTTACCTGTGTATCGGGCGCGGGTAGAGGGCCTGGATGCCTTTGTGCCCAAACGCGCTTTACGTCGGGTAGACCCGTTTGCGCGTATGGCTTTGCTCTCATCCCACCTTTCCATTGCCGATGCCCATTTAAATATCGAAGACCCGGGGCGCCTCGGTGTGGTATTTGGCTCCGGACACGGCTCGGCGCAAACCACGTTTCGTTTTTTGGATGGAATAATTGAGGACGGCGACCCGGGCGCTTCACCTACCCATTTTGCCAATTCAGTGCACAATGCTCTGGCTTCACAAACCTCTATCTTCTTAAAAGCCTCCGGGCCCTGTTCCACGATTACTACCTTTAATCATACGGTTTCACAAGTGTTGTTTACGGCGCAAACCTGGCTGGAACAGGGTGCGGCCGATTATGTTTTGGCCGGATTCGGAGACGAATACTGTGATGTGCTGGGCTACGCAGCCGCCACTTTGCGGGATAACCAAACGCAAACACTTCAGCCGCTTCATTTTAACACGTGCAGTTTTCTGCCCGGCGAAGGGCACGTAACGTTTTTACTGGGTCGAACGAAGCAAAGCACCCCTTACGGTTCACTGGAAACGCGCGGTTTGTTCCTGAGCGTCCGGGAAGTTAACGATTTGCTGCGAGAGTGCTCTGCCGTATTTCTTGCCGCCAATGGCGAGTCCGATGCGGGCGCTGCGTTTCAAAAATTAGAGCTACCGGAAAATACGTCAGCACATTCCGGATGGTTTGGCTCGATGCCCCTCAATGCCGCCTTCGAATTGGCAACCGCAGCCGTTCAGATGCAACAAGAAAGCGCTTCCGGCGTACAATCGGTTATCTGTGTGGAATATGCCGGCAAGGAACGGTTTAATGTGTACGAGGTAAAAAAAAGAGATTCTGAGTAATTTGCTTGACAACTGTTTCATTTGACAATATATTTTATTCAAATGAGACAAGCGGAGGCGCAATAATGGCGTTGGATTTATTAGAAAAAGAGTGGGAGAAGGAAAGTAGTTCCGCTCAGATAATGGATAGACTGGAACACGGCATTTCGGTTTCGGTTATTGAGCGTATTGCTTCTTATCTGGATATTTCTCTTAATGAATTAATGGGCTATCTGCGGATAAGCCGCAGCACCTGGCATCGTCGTAAAAAAACGGGCAAACTGGATTTTAATTTATCTGACAAAGCGTTTCAATTATCTAAGCTCTTAGAATATGCGGAAAGTGTATTCGGGGAAAAAGAGAAAGTCCGCCTTTGGCTTAAAACCCCTTCGGTCGTCTTTGAAAATCATAAACCGATTGAGTTTGTGGGCAGTCTGTCCGGGATGAATGTGATTAATGAAGAATTAATCCGCATAGAACACGGAGTCTATATTTAGTGGATGCCTTTCGTCTGGTGCACACACGCTATGCGGAGGATGTTTCCGGTTTAGGTGCCTATAAAGCCGGTGGCCGCTGGAATCCTAAAGGGTATTACGCCCTGTATGCATCGGAATATCCGGCCGCAGCCATTTTGGAGGCCATTGTACATATGCCGCCGCAAATTTTTCCCGATGCTTACAGCCTGGTCTGTTTAACTATTTCCGAACACGCCGATATGGGACAGATAACCGAAAAGGATTTGCCTCCGGACTGGCGTAGCGTTTCATATAATTTATCCGTGTTTCAGAATTTAGGGAAGAAGCGTTTGTTCGAAGCCAAAAAATTAGGACTGATGATTCCTTCCTCTGTTGCCTATCCTTCTATGAATTTTGTATTTAATGCCCGGCATCCGGATTTTAGTAAAATGGTGAACATCAGAGAAATTACCCCCTATTTTTTTGACCCGCGTTTGATTCTGACAATGGGAAAGGGAATCCACTAATGTTGCGTCGTTTACTCTTATTTTTCTTGTTTTCACTAACGTTGGCCAATGCTTCCAACTTCTTAACCGCCCAGCAGCAAACGCAGTTTCTGCAGAAAATGACCGCAGCGGCCGCAAATATAAAAAATTTTAAAGCCGGATTTGTTCAACAGCGTCATTTATCCGTATTAAGCGAACCGCTCTTGTCAGAAGGCATTTGCTTTTTTGAAGCGCCGGATAAATTACGCTGGGAACTTACCAGTCCGTATCAAACCGTTCTTATTTACAATGCCGACCGGGTGGCAAAATTTGAAATGGAAAACAACCGCTTACGAAAGATGAATTTTGGCGGCGGCGATATGATGCGTAAAGTTTTAAAACAAATTATTTCCTGGATGCAGGGTGATTTTAATACGGCCGATGGAATCTACGACCTGCGTATCCAAAAAGGAATGCCCGTCAAACTGGAACTCATTCCTAAATCCGAAAAATTGCGTCAATCTTTGCGTTCCATTCAGTTGTTTGTCCATTCAACCTCGTATCGTGTGTTCCGTGTGCGAATTCAGGAAACGGATACGGATTATGTTCAGATTGATTTTAAGGAAATGGCCGAAAATATCGAATTACATCCTGCTCTGTTTAACACGAATCACCCGCAAGCGGTAAAGTGAAGCGCGTATGAAACGGGGATTCCTTTTAGTTCTAACGGCGCTGCTTCTCAGCTGTTCGTCCGCTTTAAAACTGCCTCCTTTGCAAAGCGTTTTGCCCGGCTATCTGCCGGACTGGTTTACTGCTTCTTTCCGTTACCCGACTCAATTCAACACTACCCAGCGAATTTTGCTAACCGCCAACAGCAAGGAGTACGATTTTACCGCTTCTCTGCAAAAGGAAAAACAGGAACTCCGCGCCGTTACCCTGGCGGAAATGGGTAGTCTTTTTCTCTATCTTAAAATAAACGGGAACAAAGTAGAAATTATCAGGAATCCGTCAGGGTTACCGGAAAATCCTTTGCGTGACGGCGTGGCCGGCGATATTCGATTTTTGTTTGAGCGGGATACGCTGGTTCACCGTTGGAACTGGCAACAAAACGCACAAAAAACCTTGTTGGTACAGCGTTACGGCGCACGCCAAATTATCTGGCAAACGGATTCAGCCGCAAAGCAAGTGGAAATGGCCACGGAAGTTGTAAACGGGCAAACGATACGTATCGTTCATTTTAAAGACTATCGCTATTTTGATTCCATTGGCCGTACCTTACCCGCGCGAATTGTAATCCAAAATAAGCGCTGGCATTATACTTTGCGCGTGCAACTATTAGATATTCATCATTCCAAACCGGGAAAACCGTGAGCAAAACCACAAACAATCATAATCCCTACACTCAACGCCAATTTCTGATTTTAAGCGTCAGCCTGATTGTGTTTGTGCTGGCGCTGCTTTCTTCCTTTGGGCTGCGCTGGCAGGAAGATGTGCTCTCGCTATTGCCGGATACGGACAGGGAAATTACCGGTTACAAAATGCTGATGGAACAGTTTAATCCTATGGACGCGGTATACGTGGATGTTGCCCGGGTAAGCCGTACCGGAGACGAAAGTCTGTTTCTGCGTAGTGCGGATTCCCTTTTTGCAGCGATGAACCGCTCCGGGTTGTTTACACGGGTTATCTACCGCTGGCAATTTTCCGACCTGCTGAAAACCAGGTCCGTGCTGCAAAGGTACCGCGCTGAGTTGTTTACTACCGCAGACAGCGCCTGGGCGCGCGCCCGGTTTAAGCCGGATTCGGTTAACAAACAATTTAAAGAGTGGCGGCGAACTCTGGCGGAATCGCCTACGCCCTTTGTGGTGCAGGAAATGCTGCGCGACCCTCTGGGGCTGGATGCGCATTTGATGCAAAAACTGATGCATTTACAGACCATAGACAGCAACATCCGGGTAAAAGACGGCCGCCTGATGAGCAAAGACGGCCGCCATGCCCTGATTATTGCCTATCCCAAACACCGGGCAAGCGACAGCTACCATGCCCGGGAACTGACTACTTTTATGGAAAGCCAGATTCGTACTGTGCACCAGGAAGCGTCTCAGACAATTCGGATTGCCTGGCTGGCCGGACATCGCTTTAGTGTGGAAAATGCCTCACGCATCAAAAGCGATGTGCAGTTGACCGTAACCGTATCGCTGCTTGCTATCGGATTGCTGGCTCTGCTGGTATTTAGCCGGCGTATTTACATTTTATTTACTCTGCTGCCGGCCCTGTTCGGGTCCACAGTGGCCCTGGGTCTGATGCGCTGGCTTGCACCTGAGCTTTCGGTAATTGTGATTGGCAGCGGCGCCATGCTCATTGGTCTGGCGGTTGATTACGGCATCCATTTGCTGTATCATGCCGACCGGTTGAACGGAAGCGCGGAATTTCCTGTTTCTGTTCAAAAACTTATGTATTCCATTCGCCGGCCACTCGTTTTAAGCGCGGCTACGACTATCGCGGCTTTCCTGGCCCTGCGCTTTTCCGTTTTACCGGGTTATCGTCAGTTGGGTCTTTTTGTCAGCTTAGGGATTGCTGCGGCGCTTGCTTTTGTTCTGTTTGTACTGCCGCGTCTGATTCTTTTAAGATGGTCTTCTGTAGCGCAAAAGGTGCGTCAACCGATTGTAAATATTTCGGGTTGGTTCCCCCGTTTTTTTGACTGGTACGAAGGAAAAAAATCCAAAGTGCTATGGGTTGTTCTTGTTGTGAGTTTGGTTATGCTGCCGGGTTTGTTTAAGGTGGCATTCGAAGGTGACGTACAAAAACTGAATGCGGTGTCCGAGGCGATTCAGCGGGACTGGAACGCAGTACAACAGGGGTTTGGCGCCTCTATGGCTTCTACCTTTTTAATTTTACACGGCAGCGATAAGGAAACCATACTGCAACAAAATGACAAGCTACCACTTTTTCTAAAGCGGCTGAAAAAAAGCGGAGCCATAGAAGGTTTCACCTCTGTAGCAACTGTTTTCCCCTCGGTTCAAACGCAAAAAGAGAACCGCAAACGCTGGCAGCGGGTATTTAATCCGCTGAGGGTTAAACAGTTGAACCATAGCATTGTTCGGGCAGCCCGGCAAAACGGCTTTCGTCCTTCTATGTTTGCCGGTTACACGTCGGAACTAAATCACATAAATAATTCCTTCCTGGCGAAAGAGCAACTACGCGGCACCATTTTACAAAATGTTCTGGATATGCAACTATCGGAACGAAACAAACAGAACATGGCACTAACGCGGATAAAACTGCATTCCTACCAAGATTTACACAAAGTGCGCGCAGCACTGCAAAAAGCTTTTCCCGAATTGTTGGTGTACAACGGAAAATATTTTGTAACGCGTATGGTGCATCTTATATTTAACGAACTGAAACGAATGGGTAGTATCGTTTTTGTACTGATTTTTTTAATTGTACTGGCTTACAAGCGCAGTATTAGAACCGCACTGATTTTAATATTGCCTTTAATGCTCAGTTTATTATGGACTTTTGGTTTGATGGGTTGGCTGGGAATCCGGATTAATATCATCAACAGCATTGTCTCTGTGTTTGTGTTTGGCCTGGTAATTGACTACAGCTTTTTTATGCACAATGCCTGTTTACATAAAAAAGAAGGAGACGCTCTGTTTCTGGATCATTCCAGCGCAGGGGTTAGTCTTTCTGCTTTAACAACCTTGTTTGGCCTCGGAGCTTTGCTGCTGGCTTCGCATCCGGCTATGCACACACTCGGCGCTACGGCCACCATTGGCATAGCTTCGGGTTTATTGCTGGTGCTCTTGATTATTCCCTATTATTTTTGTAAAAACAGCCGATAAGAGTATAAATCATTTAAGAAAAATGTACAGGTCAAAGCACTAATTTAAGTTTAATTTAAGGAGGTATGTATGGTAAAGCGGATATCTGTAATTTCTATTCTTGCTGTGGGGATTATATTACTAGCCCTGCCGCAAAATTCAAATGCATTTGGAATCGGTATTTTTATTCCTGCCTATGGATCGGGAAGTGGAACCTATACAAATACTAACACAGATTATAAAACAGATTATGATCTATCGTATTCCGGTGGGCTTGGTATTGTTCTGGATACACGCGTAGCAAAAAAAGGTTTATTTAATTATCGCTTAAATTTAGGTTATTATAATGCAACCCATTCTTTTGGCGGGTTTGATGCAGACGGCTATAAATATTATTCAATGGATCATACGTTTGGGTTTGGCATTGTGAAAACCCGTTTTTTGCGTTTGTGGTTGGGGCCCCAATTACGTATTGCTTATATGAACAGGGGGGAAAGCTATGATTACGGCACCTACAACGAATATGGTCTTGGTTTTGGACTGGCACCGGTTTTAGGCGCTAATTTTAATTTTGGAAAGGTGTTTACTGTTGCTTTGGACCTTGGTTACCGTTTTAGTACGTATGCCGTAACAGCCGAGTCGGATACGGATTACGATTATTCTACTGATGATTATACTAAAAGCGGGCAGAACTTTTTCATTAATTTGTCTCTCATTTTCCGTATGGGCGATTATTATGAAGCAGATAACGTGGATAATGCCAAAGAAGAAACACCGGATGATTTTTATTATTGATAACGGGTTTGAGTATAAGCAATGAAAATTGATGAAGTGCCAAACGATGCCGGTAAATTAGATGGTGAAAAAGAGCTTTGTTATGCCGAAGATACAGATGGGAACTATGTGGCGGTACAAAGCGAAGGCTGGGAAGCTAAAAATATTGCCTTAGACCAGGCCTGGGAATATATTCAGCAGCAAATCGAAAAGGCCTTAAAGAATATCCATCAGGGTGCAGTCAGCAATCTGGCTTATTATATGGCTCAAAACCAGATGGATATTTCATTATTATCGCAATATAGCGGTTTTTCCAAACGAACTATAAAAAAGCATTTAAAGCCTAAATATTTCAACCAGTTGGAAGAGGATGTATTGAAGCACTATGCCTCGGTATTTAAAATATCGGCAGCACAACTGAAACAGGTACCAACAGAATAAAATGAACATCAAACTGGATTTTACGCATCATCAAACCGCTCATTGCGAAACAGGCGCGACCGCCAATTTACTGAATTTTAACGGTATGCAAACCACAGAATCGCTGGTATTCGGAATTGGCGGCGGGCTCTTTTTTGGTTATTTCCCCTTTGTTAAATTAAACTATGTGCCGCTAACCACCTTCCGTCATGCTCCGGGAAAAATATTTAATAGCTTTACCCGGCGCCTCGGTATTAAGGTAGAGCGAAAGAATTTTAAAAACCAGACACAGGCCATGGACGAACTGGATGCGCTTTTGGCAAAAGGAAAACCGGCTGCCTGTCAAACCGGAGTGTACTGGCTCCCTTACTTCCCCTCGGCCTATCGCTTTCATTTCAATGCCCATAATATTGTGGTTTTTGGGCGGCAAAATGGACATTATTTGGTAAGTGACCCGAATATGGATCATCCGGTAACCATTTCGTATGAAGATTTGCAACGTGCCCGTTTTGCCAAAGGCCCGTTAGCGCCCAGGGGGAAAATGTACTATCCCGTAAACGTGCCCGAAAATGTGGATTTGGTGAAACCGGTTCGCAAAGGGCTTAAAGAAATTGCTTTTAATATGACCCGCATTCCCTTTCCATTGGTTGGTGTGCGCGGTATCCGCTATGTGGCGAGGCAATTGGAAAAATGGCCACAGTCGCTGGGTCCTAAAATGGCCGCACGTTATCTGGGTCAGTTGATTCGTATGCAGGAAGAAATCGGCACCGGAGGCGCCGGTTTCCGTTTTCTCTTTGCCTCCTTTTTGCAGGAAGCCGCTGAAATTTTATCACGTCGGGAATTAATGGAATTATCCCATGCTGTAACAGCTGTGGGGGACCGCTGGCGCGAGTTTGCCTTGCTCGGTGCAAGGTTGATTAAAGGGCGCAGCCAATCAAAGGATGTTTATCCGCAATTAGCAGGTATTTTAAGAACCTGCGCAGCGCAGGAAGAACGAATATTCACCGATTTACGAAAGATACAGCTTTAACTCATGGCAGCGGTCGTAAAAGTTGAAGGACTTACAAAATATTATAAAGGTCTAAACCTACCGGCTGTTGACAACCTTTCCTTCGAAATTGAAAAGGGCGCCATCTTCGGCCTGCTCGGACCCAATGGCGCCGGCAAAACGACAACGCTTTCCATTCTTTCCGGATTGTCCTCCTTTCAACATGGGATTGTGACAGTTAATGGCTTTTCACTGCCAACTGCTCAAAAAGCTTTTAAAAAAACTATCGGTGTCGTACCCCAGGAAATAGCCCTCTATCCCAATCTAACCCTGCAGGAAAACCTCTTTTTTTTCGGACGATTGTACGGTTTACAGGCAGCAGAATTAAAAACCACTATTCAGACATATCTGGAATTACTTGGGTTGGCGGCACACCGCCACCGAGCGATAAAAACTTTTTCCGGCGGGATGCAGCGCCGGGCCAATTTAATTGCCGGCATTCTACATCGTCCCGAACTGATTTTTTTGGACGAACCTACGGTTGGCATAGATGTGCAGTCCAAGGCTGTTATCCTGGAGTATCTGAAACAATTGAATGCGAAGGGCACTACGCTCATCTATACATCGCATCATCTGGCGGAAGCAGAGCGTTTTTGCAGCCATATTCTTATTTTGGACCATGGCAAACGCATTGCCGCAGGAACGCCACAGGAACTGATTACCCGTACAGGGCAGGCCGGAACATTGGAAGAACTTTTTTTACACTTAACAGGAAGAAGCCTGCGGGATTGATATGCTGAACCGAATGTATGCTATTATTATCAAGGAAATTCAAATATTGCTGCGCGATAAAGCGGGTTTGGCTGTGCTCTATTTGATGCCATTGATTTTGGTGTTTTTAATGGTATTCCTTCAGGAACGCTCGTTTAATGTATTAAAAGAAGTGGAAATTCCGATTGTTTTTGCTGATGACGACCAAGGCCTTATTGGCAAAACACTACAACAGACTTTGCAGGAAAATAAACTGTTCCAATGTACGCTGATTCCCGACTCGGTGAACCGGCCCGTAGATTATATCGCTCAAAAAGTAGCATCCGGTTCATTTAAAGCAGGTGTGTATGTTCCGGCTCAACTAACGGCACAGACCAAAGAGATACTATTAAGTTCCTCTGCTGTTCCGGCCAGGACTGTGCATTTACAGCTCTATTTTGACCCGGCTGTCAAACAATCGTTTCAGCAATTGGTGCAAAGCGCCATCCGCGAAACCATTGCCCATGCAGAAACCAGATTAGTGTTTATGAATATGCGAGAACAGCTATCCACATTCGGACCGCAGGTGGCGACTCTGGTAGCGCTGCCGGATTCTGCTGCTCTGAGCGAATCCATGATTCCTGTAGAAAAATCCTTTGTATCCAAAGATAAATCGGAAATAGTGCCCAATGCCGTGCAGCACAACATTCCGTCCTGGAGTTTGTTTGCTATGTTTTTTATTGTTATTCCATTGGCCGGCAGCCAAATACAGGAGCGGGATGAAGGAACCTTTAAACGATTACAAGCCCTGCCGGTAAGCTATACAGAACTATTGCTCGGGAAAATGGCTGTCTATGTTTTGGTGTGCTGGACACAGTTTTTGGCTATGTTGAGCATTGGTGTGTATATCATGCCCCTGCTGAATATGCCTGCTTTGGAAACCGGTTCACATGCAGATGCCCTGGTGCTTATGGTTACGGTAACGGCACTGGCAGCAGTGGGCTATGGGCTAATGGTGGGCAGCATAGCGCGTACTCAACAGCAAGCTTCATCTTTTGGTTCCATCTCGGTTATTATTGCCGCAGCGATTGGTGGTATTTGGGTGCCGGTGTTTATTATGCCGGAAATTATGCAAACGATAAGCTTGTTATCTCCGTTAAACTGGGCATTAAACGGTTTTCAGGAAATCTTGTTACGCGGTGGTGCTATTCGGGATGTTCTACCTTTTATAGTGGCTTTAACCCTGTTCTTTTTGTTTACTCTTACGCTTACATTGCTTAAATTCCGTTTACGGAACCATTAACAAGGATGCTTGATTTGAATACGATACTTTCGGAAGAGATAAAACAATTAATAGTAGAAGCCTGTAATTTAAACTCCATTGGAGTGAGCATCGAAGACATTGATGTGGATGCGCCCTTGGTGGGGCCGGACTCGCCCTGGGAAATCGATTCTTTGGATGCCATAGAAATTGTGGCGGCAGTGGAAAAAAAATATAAAGTACGCATCAATAATGTGGATACTGCGCAGCGTCTTTTAAAATCGGTTCGGATTTTAACCGATTTTATTGACAGTAAAATAAGCGATCCGGTGGTTGTTTAAACTTCTTTTTTTTCTGTTTTTCCCTCTAAAATGTTTTTTACTATATCAAGTAATTTATTTAAATCAACCGGTTTGTAAATAAGACCATCTACTTTATCCATTAAATGTTCGGTTCCTTCCGGTAAATTATAACCGGTTAAGAAGATAAAAGC
>JANTHG010000102.1 GCA_024762535.1 Calditrichaceae bacterium | reverse complement strand
CGGCGGCAGTGGCTTATGAACTGTTCTATTTTTTCTCGATCACTCATATTGAATTCTTATATAATAATAATTATCAATTAATAATAATTCGAATATAAGACAACAGAATTCGTAATGCAACTATTTTTTGTAACCGGGATAAAAAATATTAAATTGATTCTGCAGTCCTAAATAATCAAGACACGATTATTGTGGATAAGTGCTTGAGCTCAATTCCCCCTTTAAAAAGGGGGATAGGGGGTTGTAAAATCTGTATTATTCAATAATTTGTTAATTGAAAAAATACCCCCCTTAATCCCCCCTTCATAGGGGTGAATCGCAATGATTGAATTAGCAAGCATTTTGTGTCCTTTATTTAAGACAAATGTGAAATCGACTAATAGCCACCAACTATGCACCCAGGAGGACGTATGAATTTTTTGTTAAAGAAAACCATTCTATTCCTTTTTTTAATTGCTTTAAGCGCCGGTTCGCTTTTTGCCGATGAAATTACCTATTCGGATACCTGGGGAAAGCCAGGCTTTTCCTTGCTGAAAAGTAGCGATAACGAAGTTCAGGTTAATTTCTCTATTGATCGTTTTGGATTAGCCGATCGTTTGATTAATGGCGAAACGATGAAATATATCGATTTAAAAGGACGCTTCTTGCCTAATGACGCCGGAATGCCGGATTTACCCCGGCTTAGCCGCTATATCGCCTTACCACAGGGAGCGGATGTTTCGTTAAAGGTTCTGGATTGGCGTACGGAATCGATTCATAATGTAGAAATGGCCCCGGCTCCCCAAATTCCTTTTGATACGCAGGATGGACCCGCGGTATATGAAAAAAATCAGGATGTTTATTCGGAAAACGCATTTTATCCGGAAAACCCGGTTTTGGTTTCTTCCAAACGTAAAATCCGCGGCGTAGATGTTGTATTGCTTGGTATCACCCCCTTTCAGTACAATCCAGTAACCAAAGATTTACTGGTTTACCGCGATATTAAAGTTCAATTGAATTTCAGCGGTGGAACCGGTCATTTTGGTGAAGATCGTCTGCGCAACCGCTTTTGGGAACCCATAATTAGTGATTTGCTTATGAATTACCGGTCAATGCCTAAAATGAAATTCAAGGATTTTGTTCCCAAAGCCAATTCCAAAACTAAGGGCACTCAAGCGGTCGAAAACGTCGAATATCTCATTATTGTTCCGGATGATCCCGATTTTATTGCCTGGGCCGATTCGCTTAAGCTGTTTCGCAACCAGCAGGGCATTAGTACCGGTGTGGTAACGATTACGGAAGTCGGTGGAAATACGGTTGAAGCCATTGAAAATTATGTGGATAATGCTTACAACAATTGGACTATTCCGCCTTCAGCCATTTTGTTGATGGCAGATTATGGAAATAGCGGAAACACGATTACCTCCCGCGAAGAACCCCATCCCTACAGCGGAACCTACATTTCGGATAACTGGTATGCCGATGTGGATGGAGATGATCTGCCGGATATTATTTTTTCGCGCATGACAGCACAAAATGCAACCCATTTGGAACACATGGTCGGGAAAATTCTGGATTACGAGCGCAACCCTCCCACCAGCGCCGATTTTTACAATCATCCTGTTACGGCAATGGGCTGGCAAACTTCCCGCTGGTTCCAGCTCTGTTCGGAAATTGTAAACGGCTTTTGGGAACATGGCCTGGGAAAAGCGCCGGTTCGTGAAAACAAACTGTATTCCGGCGGTCCGGAGGATGGTTGGTCTACCGCTGACAATACGCAAACGATTGTGGATTATTTTGGCCCGGACGGCTTAGGATATATACCGGCAACTCCGGACCATTTAACGGATTTTGGCGGAAATGCCACTCGTATCAATAATGATATTAACAGCGGTGCGTTTATGCTGCAGCATCGCGATCATGGCGATTGGGACGGTTGGAGTGAGCCGAGTTATACCATCAGCGATTTATCGGGTTTACACAACACCGAGCTGACGTTTGTATTCTCAATCAACTGTTTAACCGGAGAATTCAATTACAGCAGCGAATGTTTTGTGGAAGCCTTTCATCGCGATTCCCAACGCGCGCTTGGTTTAATTGGAGCCACGCAGGTATCGTACTCGTTTGTGAACGACACCTACACCTGGGGTATGTACGATAATATGTGGCCGGAGTTTATGCCGGATGAAACCACACACTTTCCCACACGGTTTATTCTTCCGGCTTTTGGAAATGCGGCCGGTAAATATTTTTTGCAGGGTTCGGACTGGCCCAGCAATCCCGGTGACAAACAAATTACCTACTATCTCTTTCATCACCATGGCGGAAGTTATTCCATGGTTTATTCAGAAATCCCACAAAATTTAACGGTATCGCACGATTCTGAAATGCCCTCCGGAAGTACGACCTTTACGGTAACCGCAGACGATGGTTCGCTCATTGGTCTTTCGGTGGATGGAGAGATTATTGGCACAGCCGATGGTACGGGTAACCCGGTTACGATTGATATTACACCACAGGATCCGGGAAAAGTTGTTTTGGTAACCGTAACCAAACAAAATTATTTCCGTTACAGTTCCGAAGTGGATGTGGTTGCAGCCGATGGTCCGCATATTACGGTGGATTCTTATAATGTAAATGACACTTATACAGGAAACGGGAATAATCAGGCGGATTTTAATGAAGCGATTCAGTTGGATGTAAACGCCAAAAATATTGGCAATGAAGCGGCAACTGGCGTATCGGCTACGCTTTCCACAACGGATTCCTATTTGACTATTACAGACAATTACAATTTTTATGGTGATATGGCTGTCAGCCAGATCGCTTCGGGGGATACCGTGTTTAGTGTATCTGTTGCCGATGGTACGCCGGATCAGCATGGAGCAATCTGCACGGTTGAATTTACGGATGCAGTCAGCCAACACTGGACCTCTGATATTTCGTTTACAGTAAATGCGCCCGATCTGGCAGCCGGTTCTTTGCAAATAGATGACAGCGCTTCCGGTAATAATGATGGCGATTTGGATGAAGGTGAAACAGCGCAATTCATCATTCCAACCATCAATCAGGGACATGCTGCGGCCAGTGCTACTTCTGCCACCTTAACCAGTGAAAGCGCGTATCTCACCATTCAAAACAGTCCGCAAAATTTGGGAACTATCGCAGCGGATGATACGGTTAATGCCAATTTTACGGTTACTGCCGATGCAGCCACACCCAACGGAACCCATGCGCATTTATATTATTCGGCAACATCCGGTTCCTACACGGTACTGGATACATTCGAGATTATCATTGGTGAAAAAGTTACCTACCTGATGGATAATACCACTGTAACCGTCAACAATGGTTTGTTTTACGATACGGGTGGCCCCGATGCGGATTACAGTACCAGGGAAGATATCACCATGACGTTTATGCCCGATGGCGGCAGTCCGGCGGTGAAAGTGCATTTCACTTCCTTCAATACAATCGCCGATCATGACTATCTGGCTATTTACGATGGAACCAGCACTTCGGCTCCCGAAGTGGCGGGCAGTCCTTTTTCGGGTACGAGTTTGCCGCCGGATATTCTGGCCAGCAATGATGATGGCGCGCTGACCTTTCATTTCAATTCCAATCCGGCATTTACCGCAGAAGGCTGGGCAGCGGATATTTATTCCACGACCGTAGCAGGCACTAAGGAATTTCATCCTGTCGTGGTTAAAGAGTCCGCTTTACAAGCGAACTATCCCAATCCCTTTAACCCGACAACGGAAATTCATTACCAGATTGCCGGGGACGCTTTTGTCCAATTATCTGTTTACAATATGCTGGGGCAGAAGATAGCGACGCTGGTGAACGCAAAACAAAAAACCGGCGCCTATTCGGTTCGCTTTAATGCGGCTAATCTTGCGGCAGGTATTTATTTTTGCCGTCTGTCCACAAGCACCGGCTTTACAGATGTGGACAAAATGATTTTGTTGAAATAGGATTATGTGAAGAGCGATAAATACATTAAAAAAAGGCGCCCTTGGGCGCCTTTTTTGGGTTCTACTTTATTTCCGTACTGAAATCAGGCTGAATAAACCGATGATCAAAAAAACAAGGTTACCTAGCCAGGCGGCAAGTAAAGGCGGCAGGCTGCCCTGATGGCCGAAAACCTGTCCGGCGCGGATGATGAAAAAATAGACAAAACTGATTAGCAGGCTAAAACCAAAGTTGAATCCCATCCCGCCACGGCGTTTGCGGGAAGCCAGCGGTGCGCCAAGCAAGACCACGATGAAATTGGCAAAGGGCAGCGAAAGTTTTAAATAGCGTTCCACCAGCCATTTTTTAATATCAGCGCCTATTTCCTGTAGATCGCCAATAAATTTATTAAGCTCGGAGTAACTCATCTCTTCGGGCTTTTTTTGAAGCAGCAATAATTCACCCGGTTCAATACGGCTGTTGGTAAGCAGGGTATCCTTTAACATGGTTAGCGTTTCTTTGTCGTTTTTAAAACGGCGCAGCTTCACCTTTTTTAATAGCCAGCCGCCTTCTTTCCAAATCATACTTTCAGCGTCAATCCGTTCCTTGAGCACGGAACCCCGGTAGGTTTTAATGCTTACATTCCGGCCCCGTTTGTCCCGCCCGTTAAAATAGCCGACACTAAAAGTGCGTTCGGCAGAATCCTGTACATAAATATTGGAACGTGCTTTTTGAGAGGGCCGCACTTTATGTTGCACATCATAGCGCATAATATCCAAACGGCGCTGATTCGCTTCGGGAACGATGAGTTCATTAAAAAATCCGGCAGCAATACTCAGGACAAAAGCGGCTAAGAAAAGAGGTGCCAGAATTCGGTATAAACTAACTCCGGCTGTAAGTTCTGCTACGATTTCATTATTCTGGGCTAAATTGCTTACTGTAAACAGAGTGCTCAATAGCATGGCAACCGGCAATGTAAGGCTGATGATGTACGGGATGTAGTACAAATAATAAAGTGAAAATTGCTCCAGGGTTGCTTTTTTATCAATAAAATGGGAAATGTTTTCGATGATATCCACAATCAAAAAAATCAGAATCCAGGTGAGAATGGCGATTCCAAGATTCAATAAAAAGCGTTTGAGTAAATAGCGGTCTAAAAGTCTATACATTCCCGGTACTTCCTTTCCGGAACGTAAGCAGGCGCATAATCTGTCCCAGACGTTCCCAGTTAATAAAGGCAGATTCTTTAACTGCGCGCCAGGTTAAAAACAGACCTCCGGCGCCTACAATAATATTAGCTGCCCACATAGCCACAAACGGAGACAAAAATTGTCGGTCTGCCAGCTCTTCACCGCCAATCAGGAAAACCCAGTACAGTAAAAAGAAGCCCACGCTTAAGCTAATGGCCACCCCCATGTTGCCTTTACGGGCCATAATTCCCAGCGGCGCGCCGATCAGCACAAAAACTATACTGGCAAAGGGGATTGAGACTTTTTTGTAAATTTCTACAAGAAAACGGTTAATGGATTTCTCCTGACTATTGATAAAGCTGTGGTGCATGCGCATTTGCTGGGTGTACCGTTCGGCCTGATTAGCGGCTTTACGCATAGCGGCAAGTCTCATTTTATCCGGGATAGAAACGTCTTGCGCACGAACGGTCAGGCTGTCCGGCCCGTGGAAGGCTTTTTTTAACAGAAGTTCAATGGGAACCAAATTTTTATAAGCGTTGGATAAAATCTTTCGTTTACGAATAGCAATCTGTTCTTTAAAAGAGCGTACTTTTTGTTTCATCATTGCCATACTCATTTCACGGTCGCCGCGGTCAGAATCGTTACGCTCTTCCAGCATAAATTCCTTTGCCGGGATGACTACCGTTTGTTTACGGAACAGGGATTTCTGGTATTCATCCGGTTTTTGCATATTAAGTTGGTGGTATTCGCCGTCAAACAAGGTGAATTGTAGCGCCATGCGTGCTTTGGAATAGACCATATAACCTTCTTTGGCGAGGATGGTTACATCTTCCCGCGGGTTGCTGTGGTCAAAAATAATTAAATCGCGCAGGCGGTCGTTTTTTTGCAAATCACGGTCTTCCGGTCCGAGTACACGTCCGGCGTTTACCCAGGTATCCGTATTGGGGCGGTCGATATGCGCGGTGGAAAAGGTGTACTTGCCAATCTGGTACAAAATCTGTTCTTCGAGCTGGAGGGTGGGTTTTTTATGGCGTACAGCCCGTAACATTAATTTGGCCTGATGATTAAATTCCGGAAGCACCTGATCATTAAAGTAAACCATAATTAGAGTAATAATAATGCCCAGATAAAGCGAAGGACGCATGATGCGATAAATACTAATACCGCTCGATTTGAGGATCGTGATTTCATTATCTGCGGAGAAACGGCCGTAAGCCATGAGTACGGCAATCAGGGTAGCCATGGGAACGGCAAGAGCCAGCATCCAGGCCAGATTAAAGAAAATCAGTTTGGCAATGGTCCATAAAGGCAGCCCTTTACCAAAAATCTGCCCAATATATTTGACAAGAAAATTCATCAGCAGGATGAACATAATCACAGACAGGCCGAACATAAAAGGCCCGATGTGTTCTTTTATTATGTATCGATTTAAAATTTTCATCGCGGGAATATACGTAAATTGCATAAAAAGTTCTAAAATAAAAAGCCGATAGCCTTCTTTTTAGCATGATTTGGATCACAGATTGCCATAGGGCGGGAAATTGCTCTTGACCAGGGTACAGAATGTCTTTAAATTCGCTGCACATTTAAAATATTGAATTACCGGGCGTTTACTGCCCTTGTATCAATCCGTATTGCTTTGGAGGCCGATCGACCCTTTTGCTACCGAATTGTCGGAATATCAAATTAACGTAAAATTGACTATTGAACACTTCCATTAAAAAAGTAGCAGGGATCGTGCGTCCTATTCTGTTTACCGTCCTTCTATCCGTATTTTCCCCGGCTGTCCTGCAGGCGCAAATCGGTTTGCGCGTACCGCCACCGCCACGCGTGGTGCATCTGTTTCAGCCAAAGGCTTTGGGGCTTGAGTTCTATGCGCAGGATTCAACACTCTTTAAAAAAATGCCTTCCATTTACAGACGCAAAGTACAAATGGATTCTACGGGAGGGTTTATTTCTGTAGATGAAGCAGTGGATCAAACAGATGTATTACTTCCCGCTGTGGTAGATCTGGATACCTATGTGCGTTTGCGTACCGCGTTTGATACCCGGGAATTATGGAAAAAAAATGTTGTATCTGCCTTGCAGGGGCAAACCAGTCACTCTTCCGGCGCCATAGAGCTGGATATTCCTTTTCGTATTAAAAGCAAAACCTTTACCCGTATTTTCGGTTCCGATAAAATCGGTTTGCGCGTAACAGGGAATATTTCCTTTGATCTTTCGGGACGAACCGAAACCCGCTCCGGTTCCGCTATTTCTGCCATCGAAAACCAGAACACCTTTAGTCCCCGTTTTAAACAGACCCAGCAGTTTACCGTGGAAGGGAAAATCGGCGATAAGGTTACGGTTTCCGTGGAACAGAATTCCGAAGCCACGGTAGATATTGAGAATACGCTGAAATTAAAATACGATGGCGGCGAAGATGAAATCGTACAAAAAATAGAAGCCGGTAATATCGGGCTTTCTTTGCCCTCCACCAAATATGTTATTTTCGGTGGTTCCAATAAAGGACTCTTTGGGATCAAAACTCAGATGCAGATGGGCGATCTCTATTTTACGGCTGTAGCTTCTCTGGAAAAAGGGCAGCAGCAGGAACTCTCGTTGAATGGCAGCGCCAAAGAATCCAAAAGTACCATCCATGATTATGATTTCATTAAAAACCGCTATTTCTTTGCGGATATGGCCTACCGTAAACAATTTGAAGCCGGCTTAAAAGACAACCCAAATATTTTCCGTATGTCGAACACCAATATGGAAATTTTGCAACTGGAAGTATGGGAATCCGCCGGTATTACCAACGGTGAACAGCGCAAGGGGATTGCCGTACTCGACCCCACCGACTACTGGGATACAAACACCGGCTATAAAAATGTGGATATCAGTAACGTAACTCCCGAAGAAGGTAAAATTGAAACCGGTTTTTTTAAACAATTAAAAGAAGGTCAGGATTATACGTTCGATAATTACAGGGGTTTTATTATTCTGAACCAGGCCATAGATGATAATAAAGCGCTGGCTATTGCTTTTGCCACCAAAGAGGCTCAAAATAATCCGGATTATCCCACAATTGGAACTATGAGCGAAACGCTGGCTGATAGTTTACAGCCGGTTATTTTAAAATTGATTAAACCTAAATCGATGCAGCCTTCTTATACGGATACATGGCCTCTGATGATGCGTAATGTCTATTCCCTCGGCGGCACTCAAATAGAAAAGGATGGTTTCGATTTACGCCTGGAAAATAATGTCAATGGAGACCATTCCATTTATCCTGAAGGGAGTACTAAAACCTATCTTAATCTGCTCGGACTTGACCGTATGGATGCCAATGGTGAAGTAGTGGATAGTGGGGATGAAACAGTTGACCTGAATAACTATATCATCAATCTGGCAGACGGTATATTGATTTTTCCGGTTCTGCAGCCTTTTGCACCGGAAGAAAACAGTGACTTTCACAGCGCTATCCCGGAAAAGGATAGGGTGGAAATATATAACATTACTCCGAATCAGACGACACTGGTGCAAAAAAGTAAATTCGAAATAGTGATTTCTTCCAAGAGTACCAAGTCTACTTTCGATCTGGGCTTTTATGTGTTGGAAGGCAGCGAAGTGGTAACTATTGGCGGCCAAACTTTAAAACGGGATAAAGACTACACTATTGACTATTTTAGCGGGCAGCTTACGCTGGTTTCCAACGAAGCCAAACGTTCCAGTTCGCAAATTCAGATTAAATATGAACGTGCAAATCTGTTTCAGCTTGATAAGAAAACCATTTTTGGCGGCCGATTGGAATATCGCTTTTGGGATAATTCGTTTGTGGGGCTTACAGCGCTCTATTTGAACAAAACGACGCTGGATCAGCGGGTGCGTGTGGGCCAGGAACCGTTTAATAATTTTGTATGGGATATCAACGCGGCCTTTAAATTTAAACCGCGTATTATCACAAAAGCCATCAATGCCCTGCCTATTGTGCAGACCAATGCCGAATCGCACATCAATATCGAGGGTGAATTTGCACAGGTATTGCCTAATCCCAATTCCCTGAATAATGCCAGCACCGGAGATAATAACGGTGTAGCTTATGTGGATGATTTTGAATCCAGTAAACGCACTACCACCCTTGGCATACGTTACCGCACCTGGAGTATGGCCTCTGCGCCCAAAGTGATTCCCGCTCTCGGCCCGCAGGAACAAGATCAGGTAGCCATCGATCAAGCCCGTGCTAAAATCGTCTGGTTTAATCCCTATCATCAAACGTTGATTAAGGATATTTGGCCCAACCGCGATGTGAATGCTCAAACCGGGCAAACCACGGATGTACTGGGGCTCGACATCCTGCGTTCGGAAGATTCCGATCCGGACAGCGCCTGGGCCGGCATTATGCGTTCTACCATCAGTTTTGCCGATCAGCAAAAAACCAAATATATCGAAATGTGGATTCAGGGTGAGGACGCCCGCGTGAATGTGGATATCGGCCGTATTTCGGAAGACTGGTACATTAAGGGGAAAAATTTTAGAGGTGAGCGTAGCCTTGGTAATTTAAATACCGAAGACTGGAATAATAGCGGTCTTCTGGAACTGAATGAAGATGTGGGCATTGACGGCATACCCGACGGACAACCGGGAGACGATCCCTTTGATGACTGGAAAGAGCCGGTTCAGGGCGGCCTGAATATGTACGATGGGTATTTATATGACGGTATCAATGGTACCGAAGGTAACCATAATTCCCGCGACGCCCGCTATCCGGATACGGAAGACCTGGATGGCGACGGTCAGCTTTCTACGGTAAATGCCTATTATGAATATTCATTTTCTTTAAACCCTAATGATGTGGAAGCCAAGAAATGGATCAAAGGAAGCACCGATAAGGGCTGGCGTTTGTTCCGCATTCCGCTGCGTAAGCCCACCCGCGTGTACGGCAATCCGGATCCCAATTTTCAGCAAGTTTTCTATGTACGCTTGTGGTTTGACCAGTTACCTACCGAGCGCCGGCGTATTAAAATTGCCACCTTTGATTTTGTAGGTAATGAGTGGGAAGAAGACGGCATAGCGGATGACGACAGGGGAACATTTACAAAGGAAGATTCCCTGTTTACACTGGCAACATACAATACGGAAGAAAACGTGGATTTAATCCCAGGTGGTCCCGAGCCATATCAGTCTCCGCCCGGCGTAACCGGAGTGCGCGACCGTATCACCAAGGCCCTTTCCAAAGAACAATCGCTGGTAATGATTTTAAACGATTTTAAAGGCGGTCAGTATGCCCAGGCGCGGAAAACCCTGTTCAATGCCATGGACCTTTTGCATTACAAACGCATGCGTATGTTTGTCCATGGCGATTCCAGCCTGATTGCTGATCCACCACAAATAATTTCGGAAGGGGATACGCTTGGAGATTTTTCTCAGTTGCAGTTCTATTTACGGTTTGGCTCAGACGCCAATAATTATTATGAATATGGGCAGGATATTTACCGCGGTTGGAATCCGGAAAATAATATCGATATTGATATGGATGAATTGGCAGCGATAAAATCGAATGATGCGTATGATATGAGTGTTGCGGATACGTTGATTTTCCGCAAAAATTTACCGG
>JANTHG010000101.1 GCA_024762535.1 Calditrichaceae bacterium | reverse complement strand
ACACATGTAAAATAATCCCTTTTTCATCTATTAAATACGTGATGCGTTTAGCGCCGATAAAGCTAAGCAAGCCGCCCCGTTTGGCACCGTAGGCTTCTGCTGTTTTCTTATCCGGGTCTGATAACAACGTAAAAGGAAGATTATATTTTTTAGAAAACTCCTGATGTGATTCGGCATCGTCAAAACTAATGCCCAAAACCACCAACCCTTTTTCCTGTAATATGGAATAATTATCCCTTAAATTGCAGGCTTCTGCGGTACAGCCGGGGGTATCGTCTTTGGGATAAAAATAGAGTACAATTTTTTTGCCTGCATAATCCTTTAAACTATGTGCTTTACCCTGGAAATCATGTAAAGTAAAATCCGGTGCTTTTTGTCCGGGGGAAAGGATGTCGCCTGCCTGTAAGGGGATTGCTGCCAACCAAATAATGGCAGTTAATAGTGTAGCTTTCATATTGACCTCTTGTTAGTATATTCTTTTTTCCGTTTAACCCAAATCCTGTTCCATAAATTCCTTATACACTTCTTTCCATTGGATTTTAGGCCGGTTTTCTTTTAGATTATCCATTACCTGATGAATTATTATCCCTGATACGGAGAAAAATATGCAGTATTGTCCTTATTGTTCCGGTCCCTTAAGTAAACCGACGAAAACCTGCCCGCATTGTCACAAAACGCTGGACCTTGACATGTATCAGGCGATGTTTCAGTCGGATTTGGAAACTACCGCTTTGAATAAACGGGTCCGGCGTAAGCTGTGGTTTAAAGAGCACAGCCGTATCTTTATGCCGGTACTCTTTTTGTTGATTGGTTTGCTTGCCGGCGCTATCGTTACGTTTGGTTATGCACAAATGCATTTCAGTTCTACACAAAACCGATTCGAAGAAAATATTAAAAATCTACAAAACCAGATTGTACAGCTAAAGCAGGCCGCAGTGCAATCGGCTGATAGCTCCGCTCTGTTTACTCAAAAGCAGGACAGCGTGATTCATCTTTTATCCAAACAGGAATCGACACTTCGGAAAATTATTATATTTACCAGGCGATTGGCCGCTAATAGTACAATTACACCCAAATCTGCAGACCAGGCAGATTACTTCCAGCGGAATGTCCGGTATTTAATCCGAATCTACGACCAAACTAATGAACAGCTCAAAGCCCTGAATTTTACTGTTCCGGTAAATTATAATTTAAAACCGGTACCGGAGTTTTTGAATGAATGAAGCAGATCAGGCTTTACAGCCGTTCTATCTCTTTGCCGATAGTCAGTTGCTTTTTTCCCGGCCAGAGGGTACGCCTTTACTTTCCGTTTTGTTTGACGGGCAGGATATACATACCATACAGGTGGCCTACATCGGTGTTTCCAATGGCGACCAGCCCGTTTTTTACGATATGTTTGTTTCGGCTATGCAGCTTTTAGGAATCACCTTTTGCCGGCATGTAAAGGAGGCGTTTACCAAAGAAGATCAGGGTTTTCTTAGTGAAGCACGGCTCATATTGCTAGCCGGGGGCGAAACGCTTACCGGCATGGAAAAAATGCAAAAAAACGGAATGAGTAAAGCTATTGTCGATGCCTATTACCGGGGTGCCGCTCTCGTAGGTATTTCCGCGGGCGCCATTCAACTGGGACTTACTTGTTTAGAAGCGCCCATGTTGCAACTGATTCCTTTGCACCTTTCTGTGCATGACGAACAAGAGGATTGGCAAACCCTGGAACACCAGGTAAAACAGAGCAAAATTCTGGTTCCCGGAATCGGCATCCCTGCTGGCGGTGGTTTGTGCTACTATCCGGATCATTCCATAGAAGCGCTAAATAAACCGTTGGTGGAAGTGACACGGCAGGGCGAAGAATTAAAACGTAACATGATTATGCCCGTAACATAAGAAGAGAAAAAATAATTAAGGAAAATAGCGTGGAATCTTTAAACAAACTCTTTACAACCTATCCAATCATTCGGAATGCGGTATATGTGGTTGGTTTGCTGGTGGTTTCCGGTATAGCCTACTGGTTAACTCATCGTGTCTTACTGACTCTAATTCGTAAGGCGGCAGCTCGTACCAAAACCCAATTAGATGATATTATCGTTAACAGTAAGGTCTTAGCACGGCTGGCTTTTGTGGTACCTGTTCTTGTATTCATCAATGGCGCACCGCTTATACCGGACTGGCAGAATGGCATTGTTCAGATTAGCCAGATTTTGCTACTGTGGATTACGCTGCGTGTACTAACAGCCTTGCTTGGGGCGGGAAATAATTTTTACGAAACCTTACCGCGTTCCAAAGAACGTCCCATCAAGGGCTATGTGCAAGTTGCGGTGATTGTGATTTATGTTTTAGGCATTGTGTTCATTATTGGCCTGCTCACAGGACAATCGCCCTGGGTTTTGATGAGCGGTATCGGCGCCATGACCGCTGTTATTTTGCTGATTTTTAAAGACACCATTTTATCTTTTGTGGCGGGCATCCAGATTACCGGTTATGATTTACTCCATGTGGGAGACTGGATTGAAATGAAAGAATATGGTGCAGACGGCGATGTGATAGATATTGCCCTGCACACCGTAAAAGTTCAAAACTGGGATAAAACCATTACGGTTATTCCCACCCACAAACTAACTGAAAATGCCTTTAAAAACTGGCGTGGTATGCAACTGGCCGGAGGGCGGCGCATTAAACGAGCGCTCTACCTCGACCAGAGCAGTGTCCGGTTTTGTGATAATGCCATGCTGGAACGATTTGGGAAAATCCATTTGATTAAAGACTATGTGAAGCGCAAACAGGAGGAGTTGGAAACGTATAATAAAGCCCAGGGCGTGGATGAACAGATTAAAGTAAACGGTAGGCGCATGACCAACATTGGCACCTTCCGGGCATACGCCCAGGCATATTTGGAACAGCATCAGCATTTAAACCATCAGTTAACCACCATGGCACGACAGTTACCACCAGGCCCGAATGGTCTCCCTCTCGAAATTTATGCGTTTACAGCCACAATCGAGTGGTTGGAGTACGAAGCGATTCAGGCAGATATTTTCGACCATTTGCTTGCTGTGGTGGAAGAATTTGACCTGCGTATTTTTCAGAATCCCAGCGGGGGGGATTTTCGTTCGTTACAGGGGGCAGCCCTCAAAAATTAATGGCTGCAATCAGCGCTTTACCGTTTTCTTCCCAGGCTTCTTCCGGACCAATGGCCGGCAATTCCAGTGTGACTACGGGAATATGTCGCTCTTCGCCAGCATAATTCCCAAAAGAGCCGGGAGTGGGGTAGCCCACATCCTCAGTTACAGGATAACCGTTGAACGATTCCAGCAATTCCGCCAGTTCCCGCGCCGGCCCGTTAAAATTATTCATATGCAGCGCATCGTGAATGGTGATAATCTTATTGGGATTAAAACGGTCCAGCATCTGCATAATCAAAATGGTTTCCTGTTCCGAAGCAGCTTCCGGTCCCGGATAATTTTTATCTTTGGAATAGACAGGCGTCCAATTTTCCGTTGGAAAATTACGGTTTATGTCAACGTTTCGGCTGTTGACCCGCGTACCGGCCAGCAATCCGTCCGGATTGGCCACAGGCACCAGAACCACACCCTTCGAAATCAACCCCGGATGAGCAAATAAGGTATCTGCCAATTGCAAAACCAGATGAAATCCGGTTTGCTCGTCGCCGTGAAAAGCGCCGAAAATAAGCGTTACATCATTGGTGTCGCCAAGTTGCCAGTAGTAAATCGGTCGTTTTTCTTCGGAAAAGCCAAACACCTTCCAGGGCACTGCAGAAGTTTTTATATGTTCGTAGGCTTGTTTGCTGCGTTGGTGCAGATTCATTTTGTTATAATAGGGCAGGACAAAGAAGTAGACCAACAATCCGCCCAGAATAATCAGCACCAGCCAGCCGCTTTTAAAAAAAGAATGCATGTTTACCTCAAATTCATTCAAAATAGTCTTGCTGGAGTATAACGGATTTAATGATTACGCGCAATAACTATCGCCTTTTTCCGCTTGCTTGTAGTTTAAAATTTTGTTTAATTTACAACTTATGGAATACTCTTATGGTTTTATCGAAACAAAAGGCTATGTAGCTGCCATCGATGCGGCTGATGCCATGGCCAAAGCAGCTGATGTGGAAGTGGTTCGCTGGAAAAAGGCTGGTGGCGCACTGGTCGTTGTAATTATTCGTGGTGAACTGGGCGCATGCCGTGCGGCAGTGGATGCCGGCAGTGTGGCAGCTGACCGTCTGGGGCAGTTGGTTTCCGCCCATGTCATTGCCAATCCTTTCGAAGATACCGGCACTTTGATTACGCAATACCTCGGTGGTAAAAAGAAGAAACAAGCTGCTCTGGTAAAAGCGGAGCAAACGAAAATGTCGGATATAGCCAAAAAGAAACCTAAAGCCCGTCCTCGTACCAAACCGGTAGCAACTACTCAAAAGCCGGTGGCTACAGCGAAGTCGAAGAAAACGGAATCCGAAAAAAGGCCGGCCATGCCTAAAGAAAAACTGCTTTTTCTGATTAGCTCGCATCCTCAGGGCATCAGCTTAAAAACATTGGCAGCGGAACTGGGTCAGGCCGAAAACGATGTGCGGAAGCAGCTTAAAAAGATGATGGACCGCAATCTGGTGGAAAAGGTTCAGAAACGGTATTTTCTGGTTGAAGGCGGAGTGAAGAAGTGAAATTTATCGTTATACTGAATAACAAAGGAGGCGTAGGCAAAACCACCAGCGCGGTTAATCTGGCGGCCTGGTTTGCCAAATTGAATCGTCGTTGTTTGCTGGTAGATTTAGATCCCTCGGCCAGCGCTTCCATCCATTTGGGATTCGATAAGAGCGAGCAGAATCACGGTACATTGTGTGATTATCTGATTGAAGAAAACCGTTCGCTGGCGGATTTCATCTATCCGGCGCATGAGCACAATCTGTTTATTTTGCCATCGGAACCGGCGCTTAGTGAATTTTATGATGAAATGCTTCAGGATGAGGAAGCGGAATTCTTTTTAGAGCGTGCTGACTTTCCGGATAAATATGACATTGTTTTATTTGACAGTCCGCCCAATATGGGCAATCTGGCCCTGAATGCACTGGCCATTGCTGATTACGTTCTGGTTCCTGTACAAACCCAGTATCTGGCTTTATCCGGACTGGATTTAACTATTCGCACCATCGAAAAAGCGCAGCGCCATTTAAATCCTTCTTTAAAGGTGTTGGGATATTTTGGCACGCATTATGACCGCCGGACCAAAGTGGCCAAAGAAGTGTACGTGCAGATTGTTAAACAGCTGAAGAGTAAAGTGTTCAAAACCATCATCAGTGTTAACAGTAAATTAATTGAAGCGTACGGCGCCCGGCAGCCGATTCTGAAATATGCGCCGTCTGCGCGCGGTTCCAAAGAATATCGCGCTTTGGCCGAAGAAATTCTGAAAAAAATCAGATTGTAGAGAATAAAATGAAAAAACTCATTTCCGCCTTAACCGTAAAACAGGCACACAAAGAGGGCATTAGTGAACTATCCGCCCCGCCGGCTACCACTATTGTTACGCCCGAGGCGTTAACCGTGGCCAAAGAACTGCATGTGCGGATTATCGAATCAGGGGAAGCGGTTCCACAGGAGCGGGCAGCTAAAACCCAAAAAGTGGATATTGACGAGGCGCTGGTACGTACGGTAGTGGAACGCGTGATTCGTCAGCTGCCGGCAGAAAAGCGTCAACCGCAGGTTATCCGCGATGTGGTAACCGAAGTGCTGTTGCAGTACGGGAAATAGCGGAAAACATCCAATATGAAGTTATTGGAAGAGTGCCTTGCGGCCTGTAAACAAAAACCGAGAACCATCCTTTTCCCGGATGCGGAGGATGTACGAATCATCGAAGCGGCACGCTATTTAAAGGATGAACGGCTGGCGGAACCGGTTCTTATAGGCAGCCCGGTGCGTGTGCGCGAATTTGCAGCGGAACAGCATCGGAGCACGCGGGGCATAAAAGTACAAAAACCGGAACATGACAGTCAGTTTGAACATCGTGTACGGCGATTCTTTGACAAACAAAAACAAAACGGTATGCAGCGTTACGAAGCGAGGGATTATCTAAAACAGCCCAACGCTTATGCGGCCGATGCCCTGCAGGCAGGTAAAGGAGACCTGTGTCTGACCGGAAACACAAGCGCAGTAAGCGAGGTATTGCAGGCAGCTCTGCGTCTTTTGGAAAAGGAAGAGCACATACAAACCGTCTCTTCATTTGCTTTGTTAAGCGATGCGGATGAAAAAACGGTGTTTGCCTTTGCGGATACGGTTGTGATTCCCAGGCCAAAAGCCAGTCAGCTGGCGGAAATAGCTGTGAATACAGCTAAAAATTTTGAACGGATAAGCAGAGAAACAGCGCGCGTGGCTATGCTTTCGTTTTCGACTAATGGCTCAGCCGACCATGCGCTGACCGAAGCGGTGAAAGAAGCGGTTGCACAAATTCATAGTGAACAACCGGGTTTGTGTGTGGATGGAGAAATTCAGTTCGATGCCGCGGTTACGCCAAAGGTAGCCACGCAGAAAATGCCGGAAAGCAAGCTGGCGGGTCAGGCTAATGTATTCATCTTTCCGTCGTTGAATGCGGCCAATATCGGATTTAAAATAGCGCAGCATCTGGCGGGGTACGCCGCATACGGCCCATTCATTCAGGGGCTGCAAAAACCGGTAGGGCTCTTATCTGCCCAAAGTACAACTCAGGAAATTATTAACACGGCGCTTTTGGCATCGTGTTTGGTATAAAGGAAAATTAACGTAACACTCATCTAAATAACTAAGGGAGTCCTGTGATGGAAGCATTAGGCATGATTGAAACAAAAGGTCTCGTTGGCCTGATTGAAGCAGCAGACGCAATGGTAAAAGCAGCCCGCGTAAAGCTGGTTTCGTATGAACAAATTGGCGGCGGCTATGTAACCGCTCTCGTACGCGGCGATGTGGCAGCCTGTAAAGCGGCAACGGATGCAGGCGCAGCAGCAGCCGAACGCGTAGGCGAATTGGTAGCTGTACACGTAATTCCGCGTCCGCATAGTGATTTGGACGATGTGTTTCCCATAAAATTTAGTGGTAAAGTCGAATAAATTCACCACTCATTCAGGAAACGAATATGAATCTGACAGAACAGGAAATTACCCGGATTGTCGATTCGGTAATAAATAAAATCGATTCCGGTTCGGCTGCGGGAAGTAGCGCGCAGAATGCGGGATTGGGCGCCGGTATTTTTAAAACTTTAGACGAAGCCTACGCGGCGGCCAAAGAAGCGCAAGCACATATCCGTACTCTGGAATTCCGCGCAAAAGTAATTGCAGCCATGCGCCGGGCCGGCGTGGAACACGCGCGCTTGCTGGCGGAAATGGCTGTGACAGAAACCGGCATGGGGCGGGTAGAAGACAAAGTGCAGAAAAATATCTCCCAGGCCGAGGGCACACCGGGTATCGAAGATTTAAAACCGGAAGCGCTTTCCGGCGACCATGGTTTAACGCTCACCGAAAATGCAGCCTGGGGGGTGGTGGCTTCTGTAACGCCTTCCACCAATCCTGCGGCAACGATTATTAACAATGGCATTAGTCTAGTGGCAGCAGGGAATGCTGTGGTGTTTGCGCCGCATCCCGCGGCTAAACAAGTCTCGCAAAAAGCTATTTCTTTGCTTAACGAAGCGGTTGAAAAAATGGGCGGCCCGCGAAATTTGCTCACTACCATTGCCGAGCCTTCCATTGCCGCAGCGCAGGAATTGTTCCGATATCCGGGCATTGACCTACTGGTGGTAACCGGAGGCGAATCGGTAGTGGACGCGGCGCGGGAAAAAACCGACAAGCGCCTGATGGCAGCCGGTGCAGGCAATCCGCCGGTAGTGGTGGACGAAACCGCGGATATCGCCAAAGCCGCAAAAGACATTGTATTCGGGGCTTCATTCGATAATAACATCATTTGCGCGGATGAAAAGGAGATTATTGCGGTTGACCGCATTACGGACCAGTTAAAGCAGGAAATGAAAAAGCATAAAGCGGTGGAGCTCACTGCGTCACAGGCGGATCAGCTTGCCAGGGTTATCCTGGAAAATTATCCGGATAAGCCGGTGATTAACCGCAAATGGGTAGGACGCGACGCTGCAAAATTCGCTAAAGCAATTGGTTTAAATGTGCCGGAAGATACGCGATTGCTGTTCACGGAGACAGATAAAAACCATCCCTTTGCCCGCATCGAATTGATGATGCCGGTTGTTCCACTTATCCGCACCCGCAACGCGGATGAAGCCATTGATGTGGCCATCGAGCTGGAACGGGGCTTGCACCATACGGCTGCTATGCATTCTAAAAATATCGACAACATGCATCGTATGGCCAACGAGGTGAATACCAGTATCTTTGTGAAAAACGGCCCCTGTATTGCCGGATTGGGATTTGGCGGTGAAGGCTGGACTTCTATGACCATAACCACTCCCACTGGCGAAGGTGTAACCTCAGCGCGCAGCTTTGTGCGTTCCCGCCGTTGTGTGATTGTGGACCACTTCCGGATTGTGTAGCAAAACGGAATAAAAGATTATCCGAAAGTTAATTGATTTATATGAATCGACAGGAAATACTGAATAAAATTCGTAACGCCGGCGTTATTGGCGCCGGTGGTGCGGGTTTCCCGACCTATAAAAAATTAGACGCTACGGTAGACCACATTATTGCCAATGGCGCGGAATGCGAACCGCTTTTGTATAAAGACCGCGAAGTAATGCGACAGGAGCAGGAAGCGCTGTTGCGCGGTTTGGAAATTATGCGGGAACTGACTTCCGCCACCAAAATAACCATTGCCCTGAAAAACAAAAACAGAGATGTAGCCGAAGCCTTGCGTCCATTGGCGGAGCAACGCCAAATGGAAATATTTATTTATGAAGATGTGTATCCCGCAGGCGATGAATATGTGTTGGTGTACGAAATAACAGGCAAGCGCATTCCGCCGGGCGGATTGCCCCTGCAGGTAGGCTGTGTGGTGGATAATGTGGAAACCATCATCAATATCGCCCATGCCGTGGATGAAATGCAGCCCGTTGTTTCCAAATATGTCACCATAACCGGCGCAGTACAATCGCCGCTGACCGTTAAAGTACCGGTAGGTACATCCATTGAATCCTGTATAGAGCTGGCAGGGGGTAGTACGGTCAAAGACCCCGTGGTTTTAACCGGCGGGGTAATGATGGGACAGCTGGAATGGGATTTGACAGCACCGCTTTCTAAAACTGTTGGAGGTTTGATTGTTTTACCTCCGGATCATTTTCTGGTGCGTCATAATAGTACCAGCAAAGAAAGTTATACCCGTATAGGACACGGGCAGTGCGACCAGTGCTCTTTGTGTACGGAAATGTGTCCACGTTATTTAC
This sequence comes from Calditrichaceae bacterium, assembly GCA_024762535.1. Taxonomy (GTDB): domain Bacteria; phylum Calditrichota; class Calditrichia; order Calditrichales; family Calditrichaceae; genus JANTHG01. The sequence continues at coordinate 1,375 of JANTHG010000101.1, read as the reverse complement.
TCGGCTATCCTATCGAACCGCATAAAGTAATGCGTTCGTTGTTAATGACCGGAGAAGCTAAAGAGCGTAACAGTTTATGGGCACAGTATTGCTGTGAATGCAATGTGTGCACCTATATTGCTTGTCCCGAAGGTCTGGACCCGAAAAATATTTGTGTGGATGCCAAGCAAACCCTGCGCGAACAGAATCTTTCCCGCAGTAGTGCGGAACTGGATGTTTTGTTCCGGGATGTACATCCGGTACGCAAAGGGCGGGAAGTGCCTATTCCGCATGTATACCAACGACTCGATATCAGGCAATACGACCGGCAGGCACATTTCAAGGCACAAACAGTAGAAAGTGACACCGTAATTATTCCGTTAGACTCACATATTGGTAAACCGGCTTCGCCTGTGGTACAGGTGGGTGCACAGGTAAGTGCGGGACAAATCATCGCCAATGTAGCCGCTTCCGACCTGGGATGTCCCGTACATGCGAGTATTTCGGGAACCGTTAAACAAATAGAAGCACGTGGTATTCATATCGCATCCGTGTAAGGATGCCATCAGGAAGATAAGCAGGAATAAAACATGTTATCAGCAATTGGAATCGTGGAGACATCCAGTATAGCCCGCGGCTACGAAGTAGCGGATGCCGTGCTCAAAACCGCAGATGTGAAAATCGTGGTCAATCGTACCGTATGCCCCGGGAAATATATGGTTTTGGTAAGCGGCAATGTGGATGCGGTTAATGCCAGTATTGATGCCGGTGTGGAAATTGGCGGGCATTCGGTAGTGGATCATTTTATTATCCCCAATATTCATCCTGATGTCTTCCCTGCCATAAACGGCGCAGCGAGTTTGCCGGAGATAAAAGCGTTGGGCGTGATAGAAGGTTTTACGGTTGCTTCGGTTATTGAAGCAGCGGATGCGGCCGTTAAAGCGGCGCAGGTGGAATTGGTGAATATTCATCTCGCAATGGCTATTGGCGGTAAAGGGTATGTAACCCTGACCGGAGAAGTGGGGGCAGTAGAAGCAGCGGTAGAGGCCGGGGCTGCTATTATTGAAGGGAAAGGATTACTGGTTGACAAAGTAGTAATTCCATCTCCGCGGGTCGAAATAATCAACGAATATATTTAAGCCGGAGGCGCGTATACTATGCAGGCAGACAGAGGCGAGTGGGGTTCCAAAATCGGCTTTATTTTGGCCGCATCCGGTTCCGCGATTGGATTGGGAAATATCTGGCGCTTTCCTTACATAACCGGTGAAAACGGCGGAGCTGCCTTTGTTCTGATTTACATCGCTTTTGTAGTGATTATAGGACTGCCTTATATGTATGCGGAACTCGCACTGGGTCGTTCGGTGCAAAGCAATCCCGTAGGTTCCATTAAAGCGCT
>JANTHG010000100.1 GCA_024762535.1 Calditrichaceae bacterium | reverse complement strand
TTCATCATCGGTCGCCCCATTTGGGGGATGTGCGGGGTTGTTAAACACTTTTACCCAGTAATTTAAGCCTCCGGCCAGAATATATACATTATCATAACCCATCTGCTTCAGAATCAGCCAGGCTTGCCCGGCGCGGGTATTACCATTGGAGACCAGTATATTTGTTTTTTCTTCATCTATAACATCTAAATCTGTTTTATCTGAAAGTTTAGACAATGGGAGCTGAAGCGCGCCCGGTATGTGATATTTTTCAAAATCGGTGTTATTTCGTAAATCGATTATCTGAATATCAGGATCTTTGTCAATGATCCAATGCGCCAGTTCTTCCGGCTGAATATAGTTGGCTCCCGATTGTAATTCTTTGAGTACTTGAGCCGTATCCGTTGATTTATGTTGAGCAGAATCCACAGGAGAAAAAGCCAGAATCACACCAAGCAGAATAATAGTCATAAAGCCAATAGCTTTTAAGGATAAGGGCATTATACTTCCTCCTTCGCGAATTTTTTTTCTAACCACTCACCACCGATAAACATTCCAACAGCCATTAAAACGGCAGCTAAAGCAATAGGCCCGCTTGATACACCAAAAAACTGAGGCAGGGTAATGTGGCCCATCGCGCCTGAATTAAAGAATTCTTCAAATCCGGGGAATAATTCACCAAAAACAAGCATGCCAAAAAGGGCGCCCAAAAGAAAAACCATACCGTCTATACGGCCGGTAATAGCCCCAACCATGGATGTTCCGGGGCAATATCCGCCAATGGCAAACCCTACTCCTAAAATGAGTCCGCCGACTACCATTGCCCCTAAATAGGTTGGGTTAACATACACTTTACTCAAGTCCAGCCAACCAAATAAGGAAAAGTAAAGCAGACCGACCATGGCCACAATGATAGCAGTAAACATTACTTTTAAAACAGTCATGTCTCTAAAATAGAATTGCAAGGCTAATTTTCGGCTATAGCCAAAACCGGCGCGTTCCAGCCAAAAACCAAAGCTGATTCCAATCAGTAAGGCAATTACAAAGCTGGTTTGTTCGCCAAAAAATCCAAATTTATAAAAAGGTGCCATTTTTCATTCCTTTTTTTGATTACAGTTCAATTTTTATTAAATCCATTGTTTGCGTACAAACCATGCTGTAGCATAAGCACCTGCAAAAACAGCAAACATGAAAACCCATCCACCCAAAGAAAGGGTTGCACCACCGGTTAAAGCCAGGCCGCTGGTACAGCCACGCGCTAAACGGGCACCGATACCCATAATGCTGCCTCCAACAAATGCCAGAATCAAACGGTTACGGTTGGAAATCTGCGGTCCTTTTCCAATGGCTAATTTTAACCTCCCTCCCAGGGCACCCGAAAGAAAACCGCCAATTAGAACTCCGATGGCTTCAAATACAAGCCAATTGGAAAGAGGACTTTGCGCATAACGAGCAAAGTAGGGATTGCTTGCGGCATGTTGAGGCGCAAATAAATTAAGTATCCATACATCAAAACGCATCATCGCACCGGAAGCGCCCAGCCCGCGACCAACCATAACAAAGGCCAGCAACAGGGTGAGACCGAGCCCAATACCGCTTACATAGGGCGACCAGTATTTTTGTTCTTTCATGATTCACTCCAGATAGTTTTAATACAATAAATTATTCCATAAATTTATATAGCCAGCGCGAAGTCTGTCCGGCATCTACAACAATAAAACGTAAAATTAAACCGCCAATTAAAATAAAAGTGGCGGGAATGGAAGGTGGTATATGGTAGCCTCGTAATTCCATAAATTCTGTTATTAAAGGAAAGACGAGTCCTAATGTTACAACAAATGTCCAGAAAACAGCTGTATAGGGGCCGCCTAAAAATAATTGTGCGGCATCAATATGGACCTGCGTGCTTGCCAGAAATCCCATGAACATATGAATGATTAAAAAGAGTTCGATTCCGATTAATATCATATCGATTTGACTGAGGTGTCGGCGTTCATCCTTATCTTTGGATAGCAGCATTAAAAAGGCCGTTCCGGTGGATAAACCGGAAACCAAAAACAAGGGACCCAGAATAGACGTATTCCAAAAGGGGCGTGCATTAAAGGCAGAAAGTAAAATGCCTGTGTACATACCCAGAACAATAGAAAGCAATATCAAAGCCCAGGCCATAAAGGTTCGGTAGTTTTGCAGCCAATTCATAAAACGGCCCATAGCCGGGAATTTACATTCGTGTTGTGGAAATACATCTGAAACAAAAGACAGCGCCCAGGCCAGACTAAGCGGGAAAATAAGCATGAGTGTCCACGCGCCCCAGGACATGGGTGATTCCAAATGAATGGTAGTGTACAGTCGCCAGAAATAGAGCTTATGGCTTAAATCCAGAAACAGAGCCAGCAATCCGATGGCTAATAAAGGTGGCACAAACATGGGCCCAATCTGAATGCTTGCACGGAATTTTTCACCTTTTCCTTTAAGAAAAAAATAGGCAGAAAAAAACAGAATTCCGGCAGCCAGACCTCCAATAAACAAATACAGCGGGATTTCCCAACCCCAGGCGTGTAAAACAGGGTCGATACCGGGATTCATTCTTCCGGAGGTAATTGTAATTTCTTTCATCCTAACTCCTGTTGATTCTTACAATAAATAAAATATATTTGGTTCGGTTCCTGCTTCAGGAATTAATGTTTTACTTTTTCGGCTTCGGAGAGTTTTACTTATTTCACTATTCGGGTCATCCGTATCGCCAAAAACAAACGCATGTGTAGGACATACCTCAACACAGGCCGGGTTCATTCCTTCTTCTACCCGATGAATACAAAAAGTACATTTATCTACATATCCTTCCGGATGTACGTAGCGGGCATCATAAGGACAGGAGGCGATACAAGCTTTACAGCCAATACATTCGTTATGAGTTACTAAAACAATGCCATTCTCTTCATAATGGCTGGCGCCAGTGGGACAACTTCGGACGCAGGGAGCGTCTGAACAATGGTTACAGCGTTCGGTACGGATTTCCAGTTCCAGCGATGGGTACTGCCCGGTTAGCTCTTCTACGATCCAGTCTCTGCAGTAACCAACAGGTACATTATTTTCCGTTTGACAGGCTACCACACAATCCGCGCAACCCACGCATCGTTTGGGGTCTATGGCCATCGCGTAACGTGCCATTATGCCACCTCCTTTCTGAATGTAACAAAATTGACACGCATACCTGTGCCTCCCATAATCGGGTCAAGTTTAACTCGTGTAATCATTTGCTGATCATCGGCACCCTTATTATAAGCCCGGGTTAGCTTTTTTTGCATCCGGCCAAAACCATGAACCATATAAATAGCATCATGTCGGATACGCTCCGTTACTTTGGCTTTAATGGAATGCGAAACAACCCCATCCTGATTTTCCAGACGTACCATTTCACCATTTTTAATATTCCATTCTTTGGCGACTTTTGGGTTGATCCAGACCTCATTCTGATCCATTAAATCGTTTAGGTTGGGATTGTTGATGGTGCGCCCAAAGGAATGCATGGGAGCGCGTCCATACAGCAACCGGTAATACCCTTCGGGTGGTTCTTCATGATGTGTGTACTTTGGAATTGGATCAAAACCCGCTTCTTCCAGAGTGGTAGAATACAATTCTATTTTCCCGGTTGGTGTACCAAATTCATACTCTTCACCGTTTAAAAAATAGAGCTCATGATCTTCATCAAATTCCTTTACACCCAATTTTTTCATTTCTTCTAAGCTGCTTCCAATGGATTTTAAGCGGTATTCGAGATATTCTTCGATGGTTTTCATAGGGAAGTAATCTGCAAGGCCCAAACGTACTGCTAATTCTCTGGCCATCCAGTACGCAGGTTTGGTTTGATGCTTCGGTTCAAAAGCCGGCGCCCGTAAAGCAATGGATGGTTTGCGTCCCTGCGAAATTCGTAAGTCATCATAGCGTTCCAGGTATGTGCATTCGGGTAATACAACATCAGCCCAGCCAGTTATTTCAGCCGGCATAATATCAATAGCAACCAGGAATTCCAGGCTTTGAATCGCTTTTAATGTTTTTTCGGGCTGAGGCAGCGTTACAGGCAGATTGGTACCATATACGATCCATGCTTTAAAATTACAACTTTTATCAGCAGAGGGAATAGTTGCGTCACAAATACCAGATGAAAGTGCCAGGTTGGCTAATGGAAACTGGTCAGGAAATGCATCTTTCCAGGTTTTGCTAACCTTAGGATATTTGGGAATGCTTGGTTTTTTTGCATGTGCTTTGGCCGGTGCAAAAAAACCTCCCCGTCGGCCCCAGGATCCTAACAACGCATTCAAAATAGCACCAGCACGGACGCGCTGTGTATCGTCACCATACCAGGTAACATGACGACCGGGATGGATAATGGTGGCCGGTGCCTGTTTGGCCATTTCGCGTGCAGTCTCACGAATAATATGCGGTTTAATGGTGGTGATGGGATATGCCCACTCCGGTGTGTTATTTTTTACGGCCTTTTTGAGCTCTTCAAAACCGTAAGTGTATTTTTTGACATATTCTTTATCATATAATTCTTCATAAATGATAACATGAATCCAGGCCAACATCAAAGCTAAATCGGTTGCTGGTTTAATAGGTAACCAATATTTTGATTTACTGGCAGCGGTTGAAAATCTCGGATCAACAGTAATTACCGTGCCACCATTTGCGTGCAATTCGCTAAATTCCTGCACCTGCCCGTTATGCATATTTTCGCCAATATGTGAGCCAATGAGCACTAAACACTTGGCATTACGAATATCAGTACGTTCCGGTGAGCCCACACCTTCACCATACGTCAGTAAATATGCCTCTGCGCGTGGGCCACGGCATTGGGCATAGGATGGTGCGGCAATATTGTGAGAACCGAAAGCTTTAATAAGATTTTTAAAGTATGACCCTCCGGACCCATGGGTGAAAAGAGCGACACATTCCGGGCCCCATTTTCCTTTGATTTCTGTTAAACGCCTGGCAATCAGGTCAAGGGCTTCGTCCCAACTGGCTTTACGGAAAACCTGTTTTCCGTTCTTTTCTTCACGAATTAAGGGTGTTTTGAGCCGGTCTGTATCCGTGTACATCCCAATACCACCTGTACCGCGAGGACAAAAACGCCCATTGCTGTTTTGGTCTTTTGGGTTTCCAGTAATTTTCCAGGGTTTACCATCCTTTTTGTGTACCCACCCGGCGCACTTCCAAAAACAAATTTCACAGTAAGTAGGAGTAACCTCATCACCGGATTCAATAAATTGCTTGGACGAATCAATCTTTGGAAAGGCATGAATTAATTTTGTACCTACCATCATACCGCCCGTTCCGGCTCCGAGTATTTTGATGAATTCCCGACGTTTTACTTTACTTTTCATCCGAGTAAGACCTCCAGTATTTTTTAAGAATAACTTTTATATTGCTGCAATCCGAGGAATTCTGGTAGACCGGACACAGAGAACAATCCTCATTTTTACATTTTTCACCCTTATTTTCGACCATCCAGCAAGGAACCAGAGATTTATAATAAGCATCGCAGTTTTTTCGATCTTCCTGTGAACAAGGTTTTAGCTCCCAACAGGGAATAGTAGACAGCATGAGCCGGATGCCCGCGAAATTTAGTCCGCGTTCTTCGAGTAAATTCCGAATGCATTCAATGCGTTTAATATCATTTTGGGAATAGAGACGGTGCCCGCCTTTGCTCTTTTGGGGAAGTACCAGACCCTCGGATTCGTACAGGCGTAGGGTAGCAACGGAAATGTTAAATACCTTTGCCACACTACCAATAGGGAAGAGGGCGTTTGGGTTTTGAATATCAAATTTCAATATATTCCTCTATCGTAACATATAGGTAAATCTACAGAGAATGATATAGATATTTCAATTTACGTGCCAAAAGGTGGGTAATAATAATTGTTGGTAACACTAATAAAAACAGCAAATCAATATTTTGTTCAGGCTCTTGGAAATCTTATGTTTAAGAATCGTGGAAAATATTTTCGCAAATATTAGAAAAAAAACTGTATCAGAATTATTTTGATACGGATCTGGTTCGGTGTAACTTTTCTTAGAAGAAAATTGTAAAAACTATCAATAGATCAGTAAGGATCATGGATAAATCCGGAATTATTTAAAGACTTTTTATGAATACAATCCATACATTTTCCGTAGCGATTTTGGCAGGCGGACAAAGCAAACGATATGGCAGTAACAAACAGGTAGCTTTATTTAAGGGTAAAACCCTTATGGAGCGAGCGTTGAAAACGGCACAGGAACTTAGCGCACAGGTTTTTGTAATAGCAAACCAACCTGCCGACTTAAAGGAAATTGATTTGCCCGTTTATTCCGATATCTATAAAGGTAAAGGACCTCTGGCCGGTATTCATTCAGCACTGGTAAACAGTCCAACGGATCGCGTGGCAATAATGCCCGTGGATATGCCATTGCTTACAGCCGGAGTTTATCGCTTTCTGTTTCCTTTTTTAACTAATGAACAGCCGGTTGTGGCCGAATCTGAAAAAGGATTGGAACCGTTGGTTTCCATTTGGAATACAAAACAGAGCGATTTTTTAAAGCATCGATTAGAAGAAGAAAAGCTTAGTATCTTTCGGTGTGTGGAAGCGCTTGGTGGTAAAAAAATAGCAGTACATTTGAATTACAAGGATTATGAACCGAAACTGTTTGCAAATATTAATTATCCCGAGGATTTAGCGCAGCTTTTATAATGCTAAAATTTTGCTCTGAGAGGGATTATTATTTAAATTCGCACCGTTTAAGAATGTACGGAAGATTATTTAATCAGTACAGGAACACAAATGCAGCGCATTATATTTAAATCCAAAATACATCGGGCACGGATTACCGAAGCCAATTTAAATTATGAAGGCAGCTTAACCATTGATCAGGATTTGATGGAAGCAGCCGATATTTTACCTTATGAAAAGGTAGATGTGGTGAATATTAGTACGGGCGACCGGTTTACTACCTACGCCATCAAAGGAAAACGGGGCAGTGGTGAAATGTGCTTAAACGGCGGTGCCGCCCGCTTAGGGCATGTGGGTGATTTAATTATCGTTATCACATATGCCCATCTCGATGAAAACGAATTGGAATCTTTCCAGACAAAAGCCGTTTTGGTTGACGAACAAAATCAAATCAAATCCATTCATACGGAAGCGATCAAGTAGATAACATGCCAAACGCCGACTCCGAATCACCTCTAAGACGTTTCTATATTACTCTTAATAAACGCATTCTGGCCAGTGTGGACCGCGCTAAAATGACTGAACATTCCTTTGTTCTGGTGATGGCGGTTATCATTGGTTTGCTTGGCGGATATGGCGCGGTAGTCATTCAGTTTTCCATTAAGGAATTTCAGCATCTGTTTTGGCGGGGCGATTTTAATCTTGAAACCATAGAAAAAATTGCCTGGTACTGGAAAATTCTGATTCCTTTAATAGGTGGAACTATTGTCGGACTGGTTATTCAGTTTTATTCCAAAGAAGCCAAAGGCCACGGCGTACCGGAAGTAATGGAAGCCATAGCTCTGCGAAATGGTATTATCCGTGTTAGGGTTGTGATTGCCAAACTTTTTTCTTCGGCTTTGTATATCGCTGCCGGTGGTTCCGTAGGACGCGAGGGGCCGGTTATTCAGATTGGTTCGGCCATTGGTTCAACCGTGGGGCAGTTTTTTAAAGTGAGCAGCAAACGCATGCGTACGTTTGTAGCTTGCGGCGCGGCTTCGGGTATTGCCGCTGCCTTTAACGCACCGGTGGCCGGCGCTTTGTTTGCCGTGGAAATTATTCTTGGCGATTTTGCTGTTCCTCAATTCAGTCCGATTGTCATATCGTCTGTAACCGCTACTGTAGTTTCACGCCATTTTTTGGGTGATTTTCCCGCTTTTGTGGTTCCGGCTTATCACTTATATTCACCGCTCGAACTCATCAACTATCTCGTACTTGGCGTATTGGCCGGGGTAACGGCCGTTGTTTTCATCAAAGTATTGTATCGCCTGGAGGATTTCTTTGATGAAATGAAAGCACCGCAATATATCCAGGGCGCTATCGGCGGTCTGCTTATCGGTGTGATAGGCATTAAATTTCCCGAACTTTACGGTGTGGGCTACGATACCATTGATATGGCTTTGGCCGGAGAACTGGTTGGCTGGGTAGCGTTTGCTTTAGTCGGGCTTAAAGTGCTGGCCACCTCTGTCAGTCTTGGTTCGGGCGGGTCCGGTGGTATTTTTGCGCCTTCTTTATTTATGGGCGCCTTGTTGGGCGCTTTTTTTGGCGGAGTGGTGCACTACTGGTTTCCGGGCTGGACCGCAGGACCCGGCGCCTATGCGCTGGTAGCTATGGGAGGCGTGGTAGCAGCCACAACGCATGGGCCGATTACTGCCATTCTGATCATCTTTGAGTTAACTAATGATTACAAGATTATTCTGCCGTTGATGATTGTAACCATCATTGCCACGCTCATATCCATTCGCCTGCAAAAGGAATCGATTTACACCTTAAAGCTGGTACGCCGCGGGATTAATATTTTTGGCGGCCGTGAACTTAATGTGCTGCGTTCTTTGCATGTAAAAGATATTGTAAAACAGGATATTAATCTGGTACATGAAAACGCTCCCTTCACCGAAGTGCTGGAAAAGATTGCCAACTCACCTCATAATTATGCGTACATGGTCAATTCGGAAAATGATTTAACCGGATATATTTCCATGCACGAAATCCGGCAGACCATCACCGAATACGAAACCTTGAAACATCTGCTGATTGCCAGGGATATTGCCATGCCCAATGTGGAAGTAGTGCGTGATTCGGATAATCTTGATTTTGTTATGAAAGAATTTGCACGCACGGGTTTGGAAGAAATGCCTGTTGTTATTGAAAACGGTGAGAAAAATATTTTAGGCACCATTTGGCAGCGTGATGTGATTAATGCTTACAATCAGCAAATTTTCCTGCGGGATATGTCCGGTGAAGTGGCCGATAGTGTTCGCCATGTAACCCAGGGGAAATCCGTTCATGTGGTTGACAAATATTACTTTTTCGAAATGGATGTGCCGCCTCCTCTGGTGGGGAAATCCTTGATCGAAATTGATTTACGCCGGCGCTACAATTTGGAATTGGTACTCATTAAACGCATGCGCCGTATTAAAGGGAATGTGGCTACACAGTATATTCATCCGCATGCCCAAACGCATTTAAAATTAAACGATGTATTACTGGTTTTCGGTCTGAAAAAAGATGCGGAAGGATTTAAGAAGCTAAAACCTGCAACAACTCAACCGGAACACGATTAATCGAGCTGGAGGACAGATGATTCATTTCTCGGAAGAACATGAAATGGTACGGAACATGGTACGGGATTTTGCCCAAAAAGAAATGGCGCCCATTGCTATCGAAGCTGATGAACAGGAACGCTTCCCAAAAGAAACATTTCAAAAAATGGCGGAATTGATTTTGCTCGGTTTGCCGTTCGACCCGAAATACGGCGGCGCAGGTATGGATATTATTGCTTACACTATTACCCTTGAGGAATTGGCAAGAGTGTGTGCGGCTACTGCTTTATCCTATTCAGCGCATGTTTCTCTGGCCGCTTCCCCCATCGATATGTTTGGAACCGAAGCGCAAAAGCAAAAATATCTCGTTCCTCTCGCCAAAGGAGAAAAAATAGGTTCCTTCGGTTTAACCGAGCCGGGTTCGGGCAGTGATGCCGGTTCCATGAAAACGACAGCGGTTCCGGAAGGTGACCACTATGTGCTGAACGGCTCCAAAATGTGGATAACCAATGCAGAAGTAGCGGATATTTTTGTGGTAGCCGCTGTTACAGATAAATCCAAAGGGACGCGCGGTATTTCCAATTTTATTATCGAACGGGATTTTGCAGGCTTTGAAGTGGGTAAAAAAGAAAAGAAGTTGGGAATGCGCGCTTCGCCCACTTCCATGCTGCATTTCACCGATTGCCGGGTACCGAAAGAAAATCTGCTTGGGGAAGAAAATCAGGGATTTAAACAGTTTTTAAAGGTTCTGAATGGTGGGCGTGTGGGCATTGCTGCCCAGGCGCTCGGTATTGCCAAAGAAAGTTTAAAACGGGCTATGCTGTACGCCCAGGAACGGGAGCAGTTCGGTAAAAAAATAGGTGAATTCCAGGGTATCCAGTTTAAACTGGCGGATATGGCTACCAAAATTAAGGCTTCGGAATTGATGATTTATGATGCCGCAGAGAAAAAACAAGCCGGTTTGCCCTACATCCACGAAGCAGGTATGGCCAAATTGTTTGCCACAGAGGCAGCAACTGATATTGCCAACCAGGCTATTCAAATTCACGGGGGAGTTGGTTACACTAAAGAGTTCGAAGTGGAACGTTTTTGGCGGGATGCGAAATTACTTGAAATTGGTGAAGGAACTTCCGAAGTTCAACGTATAGTAATTTACAGAGAGCTTTTAAAAGAAATTGACAGGTTGTAATGGATTTCGAAAAGTATAAAAAAGAATTTATTACTTTTTTAAATGAAAAAAAAGTAGGCGGGACGACTTTAAATGATGTTTTAGTAAAATCGTCTCTTTTCTTGCTGATGCTTATACTTATCCCTTTGATGTTTTCTGCCAGAAATTCAGAAAAATCCCTGGATATGAAAATTGGTAGTATATCCACTAAAAAGGTAGTTGCGCCATTTACGTTTTATATTTTAAAAACAGATGAAGAGCTCAAAAAAGAACGTGATGCTAACGTTCAAAAGGTACCTTATTATTTTACATACAACGATTCTATTACAAAC
>JANTHG010000099.1 GCA_024762535.1 Calditrichaceae bacterium | reverse complement strand
GTTCGTTAAATGATTCTTAAAATATTTTCTACTGTTCTGATAATGATTTTTTTAGGTTCGCAGGCGATCTCTGCCAATAATTTTCAGGCAAGAAAGCCGGGCTCCATATCCGGCACTTCCTTTATTACCAATATCCATTCGAAAGCGTACAACGCAGAAGGCCAGAACTGGGCGGCTGTGCAGGATACAAGCGGACTGCTCTATTTCGCCAATTCCGGCGGTATCGTCTTGCAATATGACGGCGTGCGCTGGAAATCCATTCCGGTTGGAAACGGCAGCATTGTACGGGACATTCAACGGGATGAATCCGGAAATTTTTTTGTAGCCATGCAGAATGAATTGGGTTATCTGCATGCGGATAGTTCGGGGAAGTTCGCTTTTACAAGTTTACGACCCAAGATAAAATGTCTGGATTCCAACTTCGGAGATATCTGGAAAACGGTCGTTACGGATGAAGCCGTCTATTTCTTAGAACGCCATCATCTTTTCCGATTCCCAAAAAAAACCTTAGGTGATACGCTAAAAACCATCCATCCCGTTAAGGGAAAAACCCGGTTTCACAATCTGTTTAAAGGACCTGGAAACGACGTGTTTGTGCAGCAAATGGATGTGGGATTGCTGAAAACAGAGGGCGATACCGTGCGCCTAATGAAAAACGGGGAATTTTTTAAAAATGATTTATTGGCCGCTGTTTTGCCCTTTAACCAAACAGACTGGTTAGTAATCACCCGTAGCAGAGGTCTGTTTGTTTATTCTGATGGACTTATCCGGCCCTTTAACACCGATTGTAACGCTTTGTTGCGTAACAACCGGCTCTATCATGCTATCCGCTTACAGGATGGGAATTTAGCGCTTGCATCCAAATATGGCGGCCTCTTTATCCTTTCACCGCAGGGTAATCTGCTACAAAAAATAGATCAATCGGTAGGATTAGCCGACAATACCGTCTGGTCTGTATTTCAGGATGCCAATCAGGGATTGTGGCTCTCGATGAATAAAGGAATCGCTTTTGTAGATTATGCCTCGCCCTTTACAACTTTTGATGAACGGAGCGGCATTAAAGGCAGTGTGCACGATGTCATTCGTCATAAGGGAAAACTTTTTATTACCACCAATTATGGTTTATTCCTTTCGGAGCCCGATCCATTAATTCCCGGACGAATCCATTTTAAAAAAGTACCAGGCATTAACACATCCGGCTGGGATATGCTATCCGCCTGGAATACATTGTTCATTTGCGCCAATTCGGGCATTTACCATTTACAGGGGAATCAAGCGCACTTGTTATTTAAATATGATCCCTGGGTGTTTTACCGTTCAATAACAGATCCAAGACGTATTTTTATCGGCCTGGCTTCGGGAGTAGCTTCCTTTTACCGTACGGACACAGGGACTTTTAAAGATGAGGGGATAATTCCGGGAATCGATATGGAAGCCCGTACCTTAGCCGAAGATAGCACAGGTAATTTGTGGGTAGCCAGTTTGTTTCACGGTGTTTTACACACCACTGCCCTGCCCGGCTATTTTACTGCAAACAAGCTCCCTGGGATACGTCATTTCACATCTCAAAACGGTCTGCCTGCTCAGGCATCCACCTTACTCTTTGATTACAAGAAGCAAACCCTGTTCAGCACGTCTTCAGGTATTTTTCGCTATGATTTAGCCCGGGATCGCTTTAGACCCTCTGAGGCTTTCCATCTTCTAAACCGAAAAAAGCAAACGGATCGCAATGAAATGCTGGCGAGCGCCGATGAAGATGGCAATGTGTGGAATCAGATCGGGCAGCGGATTGTATTAAACCGTCCTTCAAAGACAGGCCAATTTACTTTAATGGACACTCTGTTTTGGGGCATCCCCGAACAGGATTTTCAGTGTATTTATCCAGAGGGTAAAAAAACAGTTTGGTTTGGCCACCGCAATGGGTTGTTTAAATATGATAAGACTAAGAAGTTCGGCGACACATCTGATTTTAAAACTGTCATTCGGGAAGTTTTACTGAATAATCACATTCGTCTTCCTGACATCCATTCAAAAACCTACCTGGCCCACATTCCGCAGATAAAGTACACGGCCAATAACATGCTGCGTTTTCAATTTGCGGCGCCTTATTATATCCATCCCGGACAAATCGTGTATCGCTACCAGCTGCAAAATTTCGACCACAACTGGTCGGAATGGAGTCCGGAAGCGCAGAAAGATTACACGAATCTCCCATCAGGAGCTTATACCTTTAGGTTAAAAGCGAAAAATGCTTTCGGACAAATCCGTGAAGCGGATACCTATTCATTCATAATTACACCGCCCTGGTACCGTACAACCTGGGCCTACTTTCTGTATTTTCTGCTGTTTGCCGTCTTCGTGGCCGCTTTATCCCGGATATTGATTTCCTACTCCCATTCCAAAGCGCTGACCGAACTTCGACGGAAGGAAGAACAACGACGACAGACGGAAGAGGCTATTCGCAGCCAGGTTGCCGCGGATTTTCATGATGAACTGGGCACGCGCATTACCCGCATTTCCCTGTTCAGCGAAATCCTGAAAAAAGATCTCGGGAACGTTAGTGATTCTGCACAAGGCTATTTGCAGAAAATCAGCAAGAATGCCGATCGCCTGTATGATGAAACCCGCGATTTTATCTGGCAGTTGGATCCGCAAAAAGATTCTCTATTGGATTTCATTTCGCGCCTTAAATCGTTTGGGGACGAGTTGTTCGAAGATACGGATATTCAGTTTGAGCTTAAAAACGTAATCGACAGCCCTGAACATATAAAGCTGGAAATGGATCAACGTCGCAATCTGATCCGTATCATCAAGGAAGCGCTGCACAATGCCCTAAAATACGCCCGGTGCAAAAATGTAATTATTGAGATTTTTAAACAGAATCGCTTACTTTCCTTCATCGTTCAGGATGACGGCGCCGGTTTTTCACCGGAATCAAAATCCGATGGAACTGGTTTGCAGAATATGCGCATTCGGGCACAAAAAATAAAGGCGGATTTCGAGCTGCAATCCGAACCGAACACAGGTACACGAATCAAGGTGAGTATTGAAATATGATTAAAATAAGCATCATCGAAGATGATAAGGATATTCGCGAGAGTCTGGCAATTTTGTTAAACGGCACTCAGGAATTCAGTTGCGTATCCACCTATGTGACCTGCGAAGCGGCTTTAAAACAAATTGAAACCGACCAGCCGGATGTTATTTTAATGGATATCAATCTTCCGGGCATGTCCGGTATTGAAGGCACGAAAATAATTAAAGAAAAACTGCCGAAAACGGAAATCATTATGCTGACCATCAGCGATGATAAGCAGGATGTTTTTAATTCTCTCTGTGCAGGCGCCTGCGGCTATCTCAAAAAGAATACGCCGCCTTTAAAACTGATCGAAGCCGTTAAAGAAGCCGTTAATGGCGGCGCACCCATGAGTATGGAAATCGCACGGCTCGTAGTGGGTTCTTTTCGAAAAGAGACGCATTCCAATTCCCTGACGAACCGTGAATCCGAAATCCTGAAAAATCTGTGTAATGGCAGCAGCTACAAAAAGATCGCTGCGGAGCTTTTTATCGACCTGAACACGGTTAAATTTCACATCCGCAATATCTACCGCAAGTTAGAAGTCAATTCCAAAGGCGAAGCCATCGCCAAGGCCATGAAAGAAAATCTTACCTGAGCAGACCAAAAAAAATGAAACAATTCTGTCATCCCCGAATGGTTGTATCGGGGATCTATTTGTTTTAAAGACTAGATTCCCACCTGTCGAAGGTTAGCCGAATGGCAATTCCGAAACTCCAATCAATCAGCTCCAAAATGCCTTGTGCCTGGTATCCTGCCTAAGCCAACGATATACAATCCCGGCCCGGTCAAACAGGAACCGGCTGTCATCCATATTCAAGTTGTATTTTTGCAGACCCTCCGCACTTATCGAAATATCTCCGGTACGAGCCCGGATCAACTGTCCGCAATCGAATATGTATTTCTCACCAGGGGCACTCATTTCTAACTTGGCCGATTTAAACCGATTGATAAAACGTTGCCGGCGGCAGAAATTTTCACAAAACTCTATATCTTTTTTCAAAACCGCGGCTTTCTCAAACTCCAGCATCTCAGACGCTTTGTGCATGGCACTCTGTATCTTAAAAATCATAACCTGTTCGTCGCCATTTAAAAAACGTTCTACCTGTTTCGTTATTGTCGCATATTCCTGTGGGCTGATTTTCCCCCTGCAAGGCCCTCTGCAAATTCCGAAATCGTAATTCATACTTTTCTGGATTGGTTCCGGATCGACACATTGTCGTAGATTCAGATGTTGAGAAATAAGCCGACGTAAATCATCACTACGATAACGATCCCTAAATGGTCCGAAGATCATCCCGCTATCCGTTTTGCTCTGTGCAAAATTTATTGTAATTAATGCCGGATAACGATCATATGTTAGTTTTAAGAACTGGTACGCACCGTATTCCTGCTGTTTTATGTTGAATTCCGGCCGGTCATTTTTAATCATGGTGTCTTCCAATAGCAGGGCCAGTAGTTCTGACCTTGTTTCTATAAATGTAAATCCTCGGACACTGCTAATCATCTGTCGCAGGCGATCATCTGCTAACTTTGCTGCCGGCTGAAAATAACTGCTCATGCGCTGTTTTAGATTTATTGACTTGCCAACATATATCCAGTTTCTACCATTACCAAACAAATAGACGCCCGACGTCGTGGGTACTTCCTGTTGAACCCGTTTCAACAGTTCCTTATGACTAAAGGATGTCCTATGTACAATAGTCGAGTTTTTATGGATAAATAGACTACGACTCATTTGTATAATCATACCTGGAGGCGTGATCGATTTTATTTGCGTGGCGCCTAACTGCGGCAAGGTTTTGGTCGGTTTGGCTTTTTTATAACTTATGCGCACAATGGAATTGGATGGTAAATCGTCTAAACGGACTTTTAATTCTGCTTCGTTGCTTTGAGCAGTCTTTGCCGAATCCAGCTCGATGTTGATCATGGGCCGGGCCGGTAAAGGGATAAAACGAAATTCAGAGTCTTTTCCCTGTTTAAACGTCAGATGCATAAAACCCTTATCCTCATCCTTTTCGGCAAAGGAAGTCCGTTCGATGGAGCCGGGGTAAATAACCGGCACCGATTTTCCATCTACCGCAGCTTTATTGTTGAGTATTTGATGACGGTGAATGTGCCCGCTGCACACCGCGTCAAACTTATCGGGAATATCCTCCAAACGAATTGTATCTGGCCGGTTTCGAAATGTAAAATTTGCCGGACCTACCCGGGCCCCTTCCAGCGCCTGATGCACACAAAGCAGATGCACATAGGATTGGATCTGCCGGTATCCGGTTTTGTCAAGCTTCAGTGGAAACTCGGTACGAATGTTATCGCGCACACTGGGGAATCCTGATAAGGCTAATCGAAGGCCATTTATATGAAACTGGAAAGTGCTCGGGCGGTCGAATACAAAAATATTTTTATGCGCCAGGAACAGGGATTGGGGAAGTAAACTGCGCTCGTGGTTACCCGGCACAAGAACTACCGGGATACCGGCTTCTGCAATATCGGACAATGCCTGGTATGCCCGGTCCACAATACTGAGGTGCACTTTACTGCGGAAGAAAAGGTCTCCGCCATGCAATAACAGGTCGGCTTTCTGTTCCTTAGCGTAGCTCAGAACAGCGTAAAAATTATTAAAGAAATCCGCACCACGCCTCACACGATCACTACGCGGACGCACAGGATAATCGAAACCCAGATGGGTATCGGCTAAAAATACAATATTGACAGCGTTGGCTTCGGCAGTCATTTGGTGCTCGTTCGTTTAGTGAAAACTAAATATATGACACAGGTGGATTCAGAAAAAGTGATTTTTCTAAGTGGACGGAAAATACTGTTAAAAATGGAAAATGCGTTTTCTACCACCCATTCGGGTAGGTTTGCAACACTTCCCTGCCCTCAAAACCACCCTTTTGCGTAGTTACCGGCTTCGATAATAAATGGTATATTTCTTTCAGATTTTAAACAACTACTTTTTAATGACAATTTAAGGACTGTAATGGTACAGACACCCGGCCAACCGTTTTCCATTAAAAATATCGAACAAGTTATTCTCAATAAAGCTTATGAGCGCAATGAAGAACTGCATAATGAATTTTACTCATACGATGCCGAAGAATATGAGTTCGTGGATATAAACAATTTCTCAAATTACAAGCTTTTAATATTTCGCTGCCCCAAAAGTAAATCAACCGTTTCTATCAAAATTGGAAAGGATATATAATATGAAAGCAATAGAAAAAATAATTTTTAGTCTGTTACTGTGTTTCATAGGGATATCCATTCTGTCTGCTCAGGATAATCTTGACATTCTCTACACACTGGATACCGGCTTGCTCCCAAGTGGCCTAAATATTGACAGGGTCGGCCAAAACGTCTCTGTTTTGGGTGATATAAACGGCGACGGCTATGATGACTGGGCAACAGTAAGTGGCGTGGAATATGAAACGGGTACAGGTAGTAATTCCGTTCAGATTTTTTTAGGAGGCCCTATCCGCAGGGCAAGCGAAACCCTTGCAGATATTATCATTTATAATAATGAAATACAATCTTTTGGGCCAGCCTATAAAGCCGGTGATGTGAATGCAGATGGATTTGATGATATATTAATCTATGGCGGCTGGACGGATGAAGACTCGGGTGAATTTGATTCCGGATGGTATTTGTTTTATGGTGGGAATCCTTTTAATACGGAAGCAGATGTATTATTCCAGAAATTAGATTATCATGCTGGCTCGGCCAATTTCGCTTCGGATGCAGGGGATGTGAATAATGACGGATTTGATGATATTTTACTTAGTGTCCCCACGGTAATCAATGGAACAGATACCGCCCATGTTTACCTGTTTTATGGCGCTGAAAATATTGATAATATCCCCGATATTATTTTTTCAAGCACTGTTGAATATACGAATAGCGGTCCCATTGCTTATAATTTTACCGGAGCGACGGCGGCCGGCGATATGAATAACGATGGTTTCGGTGATATCATAATCAGCAATCACATCGTGGCTAAAGTTTATTTTGGCGGCACAAATATGGATAATAAAGAAGATGTTATATTTGATGACTTCCGGGGTGGAGGCACTGGCACAGGACCCGGTGTTGGAGACGCCGGCGATGTGAATGGTGATGGATTTGATGATGTTTTAATGACCGCCAATATCGGAACTGCAAAAGCGATAATCTGTTTTGGAGGCTCTGTTGTAGACAATATACCCGATGTGGTAATACCTATGTGGAAAGAAGACAGCTATCCGGGCTTCAGCGCAACAATGCTTGGAGATTTAAATAACGACGGATATGATGACATCCTGCTGGGTACCCGAACCTATTACACTCTTGCTCTTGGACAGGCGCGGGTGTTCTATGGCGGGGCAGAAATGGATTCCATTGCTGATATTTCATTGGACGCAACGCAGGGCTACACGGTATTTGGACATACCGTTGCCGGTGACGGCGATTTTAACGGTGACGGATTTCCGGATTTCTTAGTGGGTGACATCGGAAATGCCTCAAGTCTTAACAAGCATGATGACGCCGGTAGTATTTCGCTCTTTTACGGCGGGATTAATGTTTCAGGCAATGCCGACGCTGTTTTTAGCGGTAGCGCCGATCGAGAAGGTTTTGGATCCGCAGTAGCCGGGGCAGGCGATGTGAATGGTGACGGGTATCAGGATATTATTGTGGGAGCCTCGAATCACTGGGAAGCACCTTATCATTACGCCGGACGCGCATATCTCTATTTTGGCGGCACATCCCGTAAAAACGAAGCAGACCTCGTTTTTAATTCCACTTTTAAATACAACGGAAACCATGCGTATTTTGGGAAAGAAGTGGGTAGCGCCGGTGATGTGAATGGCGATGGGTTTGACGATATTTATGTTGTGGAACAATTCAAAGCATCTATTTTCCTCGGCGGAACACAAATGGATACTATTGCGGACTATGTTTTTAATATGCAGGTAAACGATTTCAGCTTCTCGGCTGTTGGCGATGTTAACAAAGACGGTTATGATGATATTCTATATTCAAAACCCACACAGAATCTGGCAGGAAAAGCTTACCTGTATTTTGGGGGTGAAAATTTATTGGATGGCGTTGACATTACATTTACCGGTTTAAAAGCAGGTGATAACTTTGGACAAATTTCCCATGCGGCCGGAGATGTAAATGGAGACGGTTACGCGGATTTTATTATTGCCGTACCGGGGGATGACAGTAACGGCACAAATTTGGGCGCGGTCCAGTTATTCCTTGGTGCGGAAAACATCCCGACGACACCGGCTTTAACATTTAATGGTACAGCAGCTGACCCTTTTAGCTATAATTTTGCATTTCATATTAATGGCGGTAAGGATATTAATAATGATGGGTTTGACGATATTGCAGTGAGTAATGGTCTCTTTTCACTGACTCCAGGAAGTAATGAAGGCCGGATTTATTTCTTTTACGGCGGTGTGCAAATGGATAACACAGCAGATCGTGTTTTAACCGGCTCATCCCCAAAAAACTATCTTGGTTTACGAAGAATTAGTTTTTTACCCGATCTGAATAAAGATGGCTTTGACGAAATCTTTACATCGGAAGGAAATTATCAGTCCGGTGGCGATGATCGGGAAAAACCAGTTATTTTCTATGGCGGCACGCCGATGGATTCCCTGTCGGATATTACTCTGCCCTATTCATCGGCAAACATGGATATTGGTTATTTCTTTGATAATCAGGACAGTTCCGTTCATCTACTTGCAGGAGACCCGGTAAACAGGGCCGCGGGTCCGTCTATGGGCCGGGTATTTGTTTATTCCGGAAATATGACCGGAATTGAAGACACACAGACAGCCGACCACTCTGTTGCTGATTTTTCGCTTTATCAAAATTACCCCAATCCATTTAATCCAAAAACAGTTATTAGTTATCAGTTAGCAGAAAACAAGCCTGTTAAACTTAGCATCTATAATGTATTGGGACAAGAGGTGGCCACACTGATTTCAGGCAAACAATCGGCCGGGCATCATCAGGTAACCTGGGATGCATCGGCATTTCCCAGTGGTTTGTATTTCTACCGGCTAAAAACAGAAAATCATACAGAAGTGCGCAAGATGATGTTGCTTCGATAGATAATTGTACTGTTACAGGAAATAAATTTTTCAATCAGAAAGGATTTGCCATGTTTCGCACCACTCTAAGTATGTTAGCAATCGTAAGTTTTATGTTTATTTTTTCATGCAGCGATTCTTCTACAGAACCGAAAGATAACGGAGATACGGTCACCGATATTGACGGAAATATTTACAAGACTGTCAAAATCGGCGACCAGGTTTGGATGGCCGAAAATTTAAAAGCAGAACACTACCGTAACGGAGACGCGATACCGATGGTAAGGGAAAACAATCAATGGGTCGCTTTGACAAGCGGAGCAATGTGCAGCTATGAAAACGATGAAAGTCATATCGCAGTTTACGGTTTATTATACAACTGGAATGCTGTTAACGACAGTCGAAATATTGCTCCAGCAGGCTGGCATGTGTCGACTGAAGAAGATTGGCAAACGCTCATTTATTACTTTGGAAATGACCAAAATCCTTCCGCTAAACTAATGGAAAGCGGAACTGAACACTGGACGGCTCCCAATGCATCAGCGACTAATGAAACCGGCTTTACGGCGCTTCCTGCTGGTTACCGGGAATACAGCGCAGGTTCTTTTTATAATTTGGGTAATTATGCCCTGTTCTGGACATCCACAGAAGTTTCGGTAAGCCACGCCAATATGCATTATATGATAAGCGCAGGATCACAGCTTGCACCGGTCCAATATTCCAAGAATTATGCTATGAGTATCCGTTGTGTTAAAGATTGAGCGCTATTTTAACAATTTTTATTTACTAATCTAATGGAGTTGCAAATGAAAAATGTATTGCGCGATCTCATGGTATTATTTTCTATTATCATAATTGGCTTTTCTTTCTCTTTCGCTCAGGGATAAAAAAATCTGAAAGATATGTCTCAGGAAGAATACGATAAATATGAAAAAGCCAGTGAAGACGCTTTAAAAGAAGTAAATGAATTTGCAAAAATAGCTGAGAAGCTAAGAATCTTTAGACAGTCCAATGATATGGCGTATGGTTTCCCTTCTGATCTAGAAAAACTAAAAAAGATGCAGGAAGCAACCGACTCATTTGCCAATAATGAATTAAAAGAAATAGAAGAATCTTATAAATCACTGCAAGATAAATACGGGGCAAGTAGTGCGAATCGTTTGAATGTGGCGCTGGAGAAAGTGATTAATCCGTTTCCTCAATCAAAAAAAGCTTCCCATAGCCGGCTAATGCCTTAGAGCAGAATATAGCCTGGTTTAACGAATTCAGGCCCGATTTAGAAAAGGCGCTAAAAGAAGCTGAAGAGCAGACGGAAAAGGACGCTGAAAAAAACAATAAAACCAAGCAATTGGTTGATTTTCCCGAAGATGATTTTGGCGGCAGCGGATTATCCGATTTAAAAGAACAGATGCGAAAAGCCTTATTGGGAAATGTTATAAAATCTGCGGATGAAATTACCGCTATTGCCGTGATTTCGGACTGGAAAGACGGTATTTACTCGGACAGTAAACAACCCTACCGAAAAATTAATGGCGCTTGTCTTTTTGCAGATAAGGATGATGACGGCGTCAGCCGCTTCACCAGTTTTGCGTTCATCGCAAATAAAGTGGATGGGGACTGGCAGACCTTAAAATTTAAAGGCCTTTTGTAACGGCTGTCCCGAAGGCGATGTTAATTGTTCCCAATAATCTAATTTCAACAAGGTGGTCGTAAAATTATTAAGACAGTCTTGTTGATATTTCCTTCTATTTTGAAAATTCCACCTATCACTCAATCAGTTTTAAATAGGGCTTTCTTAAAAAGTCGTAACTCATAATAAATAATGGAATATATTGCCAGAACCAGCAGTGCTGCCCTGTGTTTGGGCAAAATTAATCCGCCATTATACAGATTCAGGATCTAGTAGCAATGTTCAAAAGTGGCAATAAGAAATAGGATAGGAAATATTTAAGCCAGAATCTATTTGCATAAAGGTCCATTCAAAGAATGTGAGTAGATATTAAAGGGGGCTTGGAAAACACCAATGTCTAAATTAACTCATAAATTTAACTGTTGAACCTTTTATGATTTGTTTACCGGATTACGTTTATAAGAATATTTCGATCGCAGGTATAAATATGAACTCAAAAAGAGCTTATGCTTTTTCTTTTGCTTCATCTAACATATTCAAAAAGG
>JANTHG010000098.1 GCA_024762535.1 Calditrichaceae bacterium | reverse complement strand
GCATTGCCAGTGCGTCCAAAGCGGCGCTGCGTGGTGGGGTGACCACGGTCATCGATATGCCCAACAATAATCCGCCATGTACCACGGCCAAACGCATTGCACATAAAAAAGAACTGTTCCGCAATAAAAGCCACGTGAACTGGGGTCTGATGCTGCACACTTCCGAAAATAATCTGCCAGCGGTGCAGGATAAAATCAAGTCTGCCAAAATCTATATGGCAAAATCATCGGCGCTGCCGGCCATCACATCCGAAGAAACCATCCGGCGTTTGATGCGCCATTTTCCCACGGTTTCCTTTCACGCAGAAGATGAAACGGAATTCGATAACGGGCCGGATGCCAGTCCGCTGCATCACAAAAAACGACCGCGTACCGCCATCACCACGGCGCTAAGGAAAATTGAGCACGCCTTAAAATCCCTGCCAGAAAACGAAAGGCCGCGCACGGTCATCTGCCATATGAACACTGCGGACGAAGTGCAATGGCTGAAACGAATGAAAAACGAGGGCTTTGATGTGTGGGGTGAAACCTGTCCGCACTACCTCTATTTTACGCAGGATGATTATATTCAAAACGGCAGTGTGTTTCAGGTGAATCCACCCATCCGCACACAGTCTGACCAGGACGCGCTGCGGCAGGCCATCGCGGACGGAACCATCGATTTTATGGGCACGGACCACGCGCCGCACAGTCAGGCGGAAAAGGAAAGTAGCAAACCACCTTCCGGCATCGCGGCCATTGAATGGCTGCTGCCGCAAATGCTGCATCTGGTGGATTCTGGTTTACTTACCTGGAAGCGATTTGCGGAACTAATGCACGGACGAGCCGCGTCCTGTTATGAAATTGAAAAACGGAACGGCATCAAAATCGGAAATTTCGCCGATTTGGTTCTGGTAAAGCAATCAACTCAGCCGGCGGGAACAGAACCTGTGCTCAGTAAAACGGGCATCAATCTTTACGCGCGGTTTGCGTTTGGCTGGCGGGTGGAAACGACCATTGTCAACGGCGCTGTTAAATTCGACAAAAAACAATTTTACAACGAACCCAAAGGGAAAGAGGTTTAAGAACAAATGATTAGTAAAAACGCGTTTATTCAATTTTTGATTGATGAAAAGGCTTTGCGCTTCGGCGACTTTACTCTGAAGTCCGGATTAAAATCGCCCTTCTTTATCAATCTCGGCGATATCTGTTCTGGCAGCGCTTTAAAATTTGTGGGTCAGGCTTTCGCGCAAAAGATTCAGGCTGATTTTGGTGGCGCCGACGTGCTCTTTGGTCCGCCCTATAAAGGTATTTCACTCAGCTCGGCAGCGGCTATTGCCTACACGGAATTGTATCATCAAAACGTATTTACCTGTTACAACCGTAAAGAAGCCAAAACCCACGGCGAAGCGGGTATGTTTGTGGGGCACACGCCTCAGCCCGGCGAACTCATCATCGTAATTGACGATGTGCTGACCACCGGCGGCACCAAGGTGGAAGCCATCGAATTATTAGAAAAAACGTTTGATGTCACTGTAAGCGGTGTGCTGGTTACGGTCGACCGGCGCACCAAAGGCACAGACGCCGGGTTGGGAAATTACAAACTCAGCGCTCTGGTTACCCTGCCGGATATCATTGAGTTCTTAAAAGAAAAAAATGACGCCAATTATAAACTGATGCAGGCATTTTGGGAAGGATAAAGCATAATTCAATAATCTGTTTCCCCCCTGAAAAGGGGGGATTAAGGGGGGTGTTTTTTTAAGTGGATAAATTGTCGAATAACACAGGTTTCACAACCCCCTAACCCCCTTTCTTAAGGGGGAATAAAAACTTGAACTTATTTACAAAGGAATTAAAATGTCTAAAACCAGAAAAGTCATTCCGGCGCTGGATGTGACCGATTTAAACCGGATTGAATCATTAATCAAAACCATAGACCAACAGGATATTATTTACGGATACAAAGCGGGTTTTTCGCTGGGACTGACCCACGGACTGCCCAAAGTGGTGGAAACCATCCGTAAATTTTCCGATAAACCGATAATCTACGACCACCAGAAGGCGGCCACCGATATTCCGGACACCGGAAAGCTGTTTGCCAAGACAATGAAAGAGAGCGGCATCGACGAAGTGATTCTTTTTCCGCAGGCCGGGCCGGTCACCCTGGAAGCCTGGGTAAAAGCTGTACAGGAACTGGGAATGAAAGTGATTGTGGGCGGCATTATGACCCATCCTAAATTTGTGGTTTCCGAAGGCGGATTTATCCGCGACGAAGCGGTGATTGAAATGTACCGTAAAAGTTTTGAACTCGGCGTCAGGGATTTCGTAGTGCCATTAACCAAACCCGAAGCCACCAAAACATTGTATGAACAGGCCGGACTGGACGAAAGCTGTGCCTTTTATTCACCGGGATTTGGCAAACAGGGTGGCGACGCCGCGCAATTTGCATTTCTGAAAAAGCATTATATGATTATCGGACGCTCGCTTTTGGGGGCGGAAGACCCGTTGGGGTATTTGAAGAATGTAGAAAATCAAATTTACGATATTTAATATATACAATCATTATTTAGATGATTCGATAAAATAAGTTCCCCCTAAAAAAAGGGGGCGGAGGGGGTTGTTCTTATTGAATCCGGATAGTCAAATTCACAACCCCTTAATCCCCTTTGTTAAGGGGAAACTGGAGCATAGTTCTACAACATGTTTAGTTTTTTACAAAAAGATTGGTTGACAAAAACGAGGATGAAATGAAAAAAGACCTGATTTCAATGGAAGATTTAACACTGGATGAGGTAAAAGATTATCTCGTGACGGCGGCCAGGGTGGAAGAAGCGTCACTGGAAGAGCGGGTGAAGCTGCTTCCGGGACGCATAATGGCCGCGTTGTTTTTTGAACCCAGTACCCGCACCCGGCTCAGTTTTGAATCGGCGATGCATCGTTTGGGCGGCAGCGTGATTGGTTTTGCCGCCAAAGACGCCACCTCGGTTTCCAAAGGGGAATCTTTTACGGATACGATTCACACGGTGGAAAGCTACTCGGATATTCTGGTAATTCGTCATCCGGGCGAAGGCACCGGACGCCTGGCGGCCAAGGAAAGTTTTTTGCCGGTCATTAATGCCGGGGACGGTTCCAATCAGCATCCCACACAAACCCTGCTGGATTTGTACACCATTCAAAAAGATTTGGGTAAAATCGAAGGACTGAAAATCGCGTTTGTGGGGGATTTAAAGTACTCGCGCACCGTGCATTCGCTCATCCGCGCTCTGATGATGTTTAATGTAACCGATTTTACCCTGGTTGCCCCGGAATCCCTGCGTCTGCCGGCTCATTTTATGCGTACCGGTCAGCCGGGAAAGTTTACTTTTCACGAAACCGAACATCTCGAAGAAGCCATCCGCACCAGTGATGTGCTGTATATGACCCGCATCCAGCGCGAACGCTTCCCGGATATCCTGGAATATGAAAAGGTGAAAGATTCTTACGTGCTCACGGCCGAAATGCTCGAAGAAGCCCAGGAACATATGCGGGTGCTGCATCCGCTGCCGCGCGTCAATGAAATTGCCTACGATGTGGACAAGACCAAATTCGCCGGTTATTTTCCGCAGGCGCGCAACGGTGTCATTATGCGTCAGGCCATTATTCTAAAACATTTGGGGGTCTCAATATGAAAAATGAAAAAATGCTGCTGATTCCCAAAATCGATTTGGGAATTGTTGTGGACCATATCCCGGCCGGAATGGGAATTAAAATTCTGGAAATCATCTCACAGTATGAAGAAATAAAAGAAGTACCTGTTTCACTGGGGCTGAATTACGAAAGCCGCCGATTGGGCAAAAAGGATTTAATCAAACTGCAAATGGAATTTTTATCGCCGGAAATCATTCAGCATATTTCCATCGTTGCGCCGGGCGTTACTGTTAAGGCCATCAAAGATTACAAGGTGCACAGCAAGGTGGTGGTAAAAGCCCCGCAGGAAATACGGAATCTGCTGGAATGTAAAAATCCCAATTGCATCACCAATGTGGAAAAACACGTGGAAACCCATTTTGTGAGCCTGGGGAAAGATTGTAAACAGGTTCGTTGTGAATATTGCGAGCGCGTGTTTGATTTGAATGAGCTGCATACGCTGGTGGATTGACTAAATTACCAATTACGAATTACCAATTACCAATTTCCAATTCCGAATTGCCTTTCCCCCTTAAAAAAGGGGGATTAAGGGGGGTGTGATTGACTGGAAGCGTGTTAATTTGCTGTATTTAGAAACAGGTATACCCCTCAACCCCTTTTAATAAGAGGGACTGAATAAACGTTAACTTAATTAAATTGAAAAGTATTTAATGAAAACAAATTTTTTAAATCTGCAATTAAACAGTCCGCTGGTGCTGGCTTCCGGCATTCTGGGACTAACCGCTTCTTCGATGAAGCGGGTAGTGGATAACAGTTGCGGCGCGGTCACCACCAAATCCTTTAATCTCGAGGCACGCAAGGGGCATCCCAATCCCAGTATCGTGCCCTTTGAGCACGGCCTGTTGAACGCGGTGGGACTGTCCAATCCCGGCGCGGAAGAAGCAATTAAAGAAATCGAGCGCTTTAAACAAGTGAGCGACGCGCCTGTTTTTGCTTCCATTTTTGGTCGAACGATTGACGAATACGGCAAAGTGGCTGAAATCGCTGTTAAAGCGAAGCCGCATCTCATCGAAGTAAATGTGTCCTGTCCCAATGTGCGTTCGGAATTTGGCACCCCGTTCGGGGATGTGCCGGAAGACACGGCGGCGATTACCCGGCTGGTCAAACAGGTGGCTGGGGACATTCCGGTTTCCATCAAGTTGGGGCCGCACGGGCCCGGTATTGCGCGGATGGCTAAAGTTTGTGAAGAAAACGGCGCGGACGCCATCACCGCTATCAATACGGTGGGGCCGGGAATGCTGATTGATATTAACGTGCAGAAACCGGTGCTGTCCAATAAAACCGGCGGCGTTTCGGGTCCGGCTATTTTGCCCATCGCTGTGAAATCGGTGTACGAAGTGTACAAAAATGTGTCCATTCCCATCATCGGTACCGGCGGCGTAACCCATTGGCAGGATGCGGTGCAGATGATTCTGGCCGGCGCCTCGCTGGTCAGTTTGGGAACCGCGGTGTATTATGAGGGAATTGATGTGTTCAATAAAATCAATATGGGAATTCAGACTTATTTAGAAAAATTCGGATATGAATCCATCGAAGATTTTAGGGGAGGTGCCCATTGAGCGGATTAATGCAAACCTTTCCCATTCAAAAAATTGTGGAACACGGCCCGGGCGTAAAAAGTTTCTATTTTGAGCAAACCTTTGAAGCGCTTCCCGGACAGTTCGTGAATCTGTGGATTCCGGGTGTGGATGAAAAACCCTTTTCCATATCCTGCGAGCAAAACGGTTTGACCGAAATTAGCGTAAAAGCCTACGGACCTTTTACGCAGGAATTGATGAAAAAAAAGGTAGGGGAACGGCTCGGTTTGCGCGGCCCGTTTGGTCACGGTTTCTCTTTAAAAGAAAACAGCCTGCTCATTGGCGGTGGCATTGGCATCGCTCCGCTGCGGCGGTTGGCGCAGGAATTGTCCGATTTGGGGATGCGTTTTGTTTCTCTTTTGGGCGCGGCTACGGAACACGAGCTCATCTTTAAATCCCATTTTCAGGAAATTTCCACCTGCTATTTTTACACGGACGACGGTTCCTTTGGTGAAAAAGGGCTGGTCACGGAACATTTACTGCAAATTATTCAAGATGAAAAAATCGAATATATCTATGCTGCAGGCCCTGAAATTATGTTTGTAAAAGTGAAAGAGCTGATTGACCCGCTGAGCATTCCTTATGAATTTTGTATGGAACGCTATATGAAATGTGGCATCGGTATTTGCGGGCAGTGCGTGCTGGATGATTCCGGGGTTCGGCTATGCGTGGAAGGTCCGGTTTTGAATCAGGATGATTTGAAGGGGGTAACGGAATTGGGGAAAGTACACCGGAATGCCACCGGGCGCAGGGAATGATTGGGAATCAAAAAAAGCGGTCTGTAATAATGCCTTCAAAATGAAACGGTTCCATTTTTTTCAAAACAGATTCTTCGTTGACGGTCCAAACATACAATTCTTTTCCCGCTTTACGCGCGACATTAACGAATCTTTCGTTTATTAAGGAATAATGAGGATGCCAGGCATCTGATTGCAAAAAAGCATCGATAGCGCGGTGGACCGGAACAAAGTTACGAAACAGGTAACCGGTTCGAATTTTGGGATTCTTTTTCTTTAGTAAGGATAATATGAGAGGATTGAATGCCGAAACCCAAATTTCATCCGTTAGACCAAATCGCTCTATAGCCGATACAAAGGCGTTTGATAAAGTGATGCTGGAATTGCAAAAATTCTTTAAATCCAGTATCAGTGGAACTTTACGCCCAAATTCTTCTAAAAATTCATAAAGGTTCGCCACACGAGCTGAAATGGCATATTCCTGTTGATTAAATTTCAATTTTTTGATTTTTTCCCAGTTGGTGCGGCATACCAGTTTGTTCCGGCCGAAATGGCGCTTTAATGAACGGTCGTGCAAAAGCACCAGTTCACCGGAAGCGCATAAACGAATATCCACTTCCAGAGCGGTAGCGCCTCGTTCTAAAGCCAGCCGGCACGCTTCGATGGTATTTTCCGGGGCAGGGCCGTCACCCCCGCGGTGCGCGATAATAAGTGGAACAGATGAATGGTCAGTCATAAAAGAGCTCAGAGAATAAATGGGAAATGACGCAAATTGTAAATCACAAAAACCGTAAGCAGGAAAAAAATTATCCAGATGAGCATACGGTTACGTGGGCTGGGCAACAACACATTTAGACCACGAATGGCATAGGCAATACTGGAAGCCAGTAAGCTGAGATAAGCTATGTAGATAAAAACAGTAATTACGATTCCCTGCACATTCATCATAAACAGCAAGGCCAAGAGTGCAAATATAGCGGTGTTGGCCTTTCCCCATACATTGGCCATCATTGGTTTACCTTCTTCTTTGAGCACAATGGCGCCTGCCAGAACAATCATTAAATCCCTGTAAAGCAGCAAGCCCAAAAGGGGGATGGGAAAGTTTCGGTACAATATCAGTCCGATAAAAACAACCGCCATACCGATTTTATCAGCCAGCGGGTCAAGAATAATGCCCAATTCGGTTACCAGATTCATCCTGCGGCTTATATAGCCGTCCAGAATATCCGTAGCCGCGCCAATTACCGCTATCAGCAGCAGCCACCAATTTCCTTCCGGTGTATTCAGACGAATGAGAAAAAAAATGGGGATGACGATAAAAATCCGGCTGATACTAAGTAAGTTGGGAACGTAAAAGAATTCTTTGAATTTGACTTGCATAATTTTCCCGCTTGATTATGGTTAAAAAAACAATTTAGAGAAAAATAGCAAAATTGAAAAGAAAAATTTTACAGGCAGGGTTGCTTGAATGCCAACACCTTATTCGGTAGATTCGTTTTATGGAACAAGTAAGCGTACAACTATCGCAAAAGTTACAGAATCTTCCCAGAAGTCCGGGTTGCTATCTTTTTAAAGACGGCAAAGGAAGCATTTTGTATGTGGGTAAGGCTTCGGTGTTGCGGAACCGGGTGCGCTCCTATTTTCAGGCTTCCCGTTCAGCACATCCCAAACTCCTTGCTCTGGTCAAACGCATTCGCGATTTGGAATGGATTGTAACAGATTCCGAAGTGGAAGCGTTGATTCTGGAAAATAATCTTATCAAAAAACATCAGCCGCGCTATAATATTGATTTAAAAGACGATAAGACCTATCCCTATATTCGCATCACCAACGAAGATTTTCCGCAGATTTTTATAACCCGCAAACGTATTTTGGACGGTTCCATCTATTTCGGCCCGTATACCGAAGTAAAGAATGTCCGTTTTGCTTTAAAAACATTGCAGCAGATTTTTCCCATTCGTTCCTGCAAACACAAACTCACACCGGAGGTGATTGCGCGCAAAAAAGTAGATTTGTGTCTCGATTATTACATCAAAAAATGCAAAGGACCTTGCCAGGGGCTGCAATCCAAAGAAGATTACGGGGAAATGATTGAAAAGGTAAAACATTTCCTAAAAGGGAAAACCAGTGATTTAGTGCGGGAATTGAAAGAAGAAATGCAGCAAAGCTCTGATGCCCTGCAATTTGAAGAAGCGGCGCGAATCCGCGACCGGCTGGCTGCGCTGGAAAATTACCGTAACGCACAAAAAGTGGTTCAAACTGATTTTAAGGACAGAGATTTAATCGCCGTAGCCAAAGAAGAAAACGATGCCGTGGCTGTTCTGTTTCGCATCAGGGAAGGAAAAATGATTGGCCGTATTCATTATTACATGGCCAATGCGGAAGGTCAGACTCTCGGTGAACTTCAGGAAGCCTTTATAAAACAGTACTATTTCAAAACCGATGAAATTCCCCGGGAAGTTCTGGTACAATCGGAAATGGAACAAAAGCAGACAATCCGGGAATGGCTTAGTTCCCGTCTGGAAAAAAAGGTAGTGATTTTGATTCCTCAGATGGGTGAAAAGAAAAAAATATTACGTATGGCCGAAAAAAATGCCCGCCTACTTTTGGAAGAGCTGAAACTGCAAAAGCTCAAAGTAAAAAATTATTTACCGCATTCCATTGAAGCGCTGCAACGTGATTTGCGCCTGCTCAAAGCGCCGCGTCGCATGGAATGTTTTGATATATCTAATATCCAGGGAACCGACCCGGTGGCTTCTATGGTTTGTTTTGAGAATGGTAAACCCAAAAAATCCGAATACCGCAAATACAAGATTCGCAGCAAAGAAACTCCGGATGATTTTGCTATGATGCAGGAAGTAATCCGTCGCCGTTATTCACGCTTAGTAAAAGAAGAAAAACCTTTGCCGGATTTAATTGTGGTGGATGGTGGCAAAGGACAGCTTTCGAGCGCTAAGGCTATTTTGGATGAATTGGGGTTGAATGAACAACTCATTATCGGTTTGGCCAAACGCCTGGAAGAAGTATTTTTGCCGGGCTTTTCTGATGCTCAAATGCTGCCGCGAACGTCTTCTTCATTAAAAGTGTTACAACAGATTCGCGATGAAGCGCACCGTTTTGCCATTACCTTTCACCGGTCGCGGCGTAAAAAACGCACGCTTACTTCCGAGTTAGACAAGATTGAAGGCATTGGCCCTCAACGGCGAAAGGCTTTGCTAAACCAATTTGGTTCCGTAAAAAAAATTAAACAGCTTTCGAAGACAGATTTGATGGAAAAAGGTAAGTTGCCTGAATCTATTGCGTCGAATGTGATTGAATACTTTAAGAAAAAATAAACAAATTCTGCCATCATGGCCCGCAACACTGTCATATGTTCCGACCTCTTTAATCCTGACACACTATTCTGAAATAGCCTTAAAATATAAAAACATTTCTTAAATACTTTAAAATCAACTAATTATGCGAGTTTTGATAGAATTGGCACGCTACTTGTATTTAAGAAGGGCAAACAAGTTAAACTAAAAACAAAAGGAGGTTCAAGATGACACTCGTAAAATATAATCCCAACAACAGCCTGTTCGGTTTAAAATCCAATATGGACAAATTATTCGATGAGTTTTTCGGACTGGACAAAGGTATTTGGCCGGAAAGCGCTTTAAATGTGGTTCCCGCTGTGGATCTGGAAGAAACGGAAGATGCTTTTAAAATTACTGCGGAACTTCCGGGAATGACTAAAAAAGACATCAAAATTACGCTGGAAAACAATGTATTGAGCATCAGCGGTGAAAAGAAAGCCGAAAAAGAAACCAAAGATAAAAACTACCATCGTGTGGAACGCAGCTATGGAAAATTTCATCGGGCTTTTGAATTGCCAGGTGTGGTAAACCGCGAAAAGATTGAAGCGGAATACAAAGACGGTATTTTGTCCATCTCAGTTCCGAAAACCGAAGAAGCTAAACCGAAACAGATTGAAGTCAAAGTTAAATAAGCATTCCGATGCAAAACAAAAGGGCCGCTCCTAAACCGAGCGGCCTTTTTTTATTTTGAATCCTGAGAGGCAGTGCTATCGGGAATGAATTTTAAAGAGACGGAATTAACACAATGGCGTACATTCTTTTTAGTAAATTGTTCACCGGTGAATACATGCCCCAGATGGGCGCCGCAATGGGAACAAAGAATTTCCGTCCGGTAGCCGTCCGCATCCGGCACATGTTTAACGGCACCCGGAATTTCGTCGTCGAAACTGGGCCATCCACAATGCGCATCAAATTTGTCATCCGAACGGTATAAAGGCGCTTCGCAGCGTTTACACACATACGTGCCCTTTTCATAAAAATTTTCGTAAGTTCCGGAAAAGGGAGCCTCTGTACCTTTGTTAACTATAACAAATTCTTCAAAGGGAGTAAGCTTGTTAAATTTCTTCATTTTATGATCCTGGCTAAATACAATTCCAAATCCAATTAATAAAGTTAATATAGAGCTGAGCAGAATTTTTTTCAATGAAATTTCCTCATATTGGTAATATATTAATAAAGAACGTTGCATAACGAGGGATAATTCCTTGCAATGGCGCAAAAATTCAGAAATAGTTGGAAATTAAGCATAAATCCATTAATATACGCGCGCTTGTCCGGTTACCGATAAAGAAGAGTTGCTTCCG
Organism: Calditrichaceae bacterium; assembly: GCA_024762535.1. Classification (GTDB taxonomy): domain Bacteria; phylum Calditrichota; class Calditrichia; order Calditrichales; family Calditrichaceae; genus JANTHG01. The sequence goes on along the minus strand of JANTHG010000098.1, from coordinate 1,150 downwards.
ATTCAATTTCCTGTCTTAGCAAACATAATTTATTAGAAATACAATACTTTCCAAAGGTAGGAAACGAATGTCAAATGAAATGAACGAATTGCCCCTTTTTACAGAACTGGGGTTGTCCGAAAAAGTAGAAAAAGTACTGAAATCCGTAGGGTACGAAACGCCCACCCCTATTCAGGCTCAGATTATACCCCATATGTTATCCGGGAAAGATGTGGTGGGCCAGGCACAAACAGGAACTGGGAAAACAGCCGCGTTTGCCATGCCAATTTTATCACGAATCGACATAAATTTGAAGAAACCTCAATTCCTGGTTTTAGCGCCCACGCGTGAACTGGCTATTCAGGTTGCTGAGGCCTTTCAAAAATATGCAAAGTTTATTAAGGATTTTCATGTGCTTCCCATATATGGCGGACAGGATATTGAAGGGCAATTGAAGCGATTGAAACGTGGCGCGCACGTTGTCGTGGGAACTCCCGGCCGGGTAATGGACCATATTCGCCGGAAAACATTGGATTTATCCGCTATTACCGGGTTGGTATTAGATGAGGCGGATGAAATGCTGCGTATGGGGTTTATTGATGATGTGGAATGGATATTAGAGCAGACGCCGGAAACCCGACAGATCGCACTGTTTTCAGCCACATTACCTAAGCCCATCCGTGATATAGCAAAGCGTCATTTGAATGAAGCCGTGGAAATTACCATCAAAACGAAAACCGCTACCGTTGAAACAACACGTCAACGCTATTGGATGGTAAGCGGAATGCATAATAAAATGGATGCATTAACGCGTATCCTGGAAGCAGAAAATTTTGACGGTGTAATCATATTTGTCCGTACTAAAACAGCCACATTGGAAATAGCTGAAAAATTGCAGGCACGGGGCTATTTGTGTGAAGCATTAAACGGCGATATTCCGCAATCACAACGTGAACGCATTGTTGCCCGTTTAAAAAATGGTAAACTAAATATCATTATTGCCACAGATGTAGCAGCGCGCGGCCTGGATGTGGATCGTGTAAGTCATGTGATAAATTTTGATATTCCCTATGATACAGAATCTTACGTACATCGTATTGGCCGAACCGGCCGTGCTGGACGCAAGGGCGAGGCTATCCTTTTTGTGGCACCGCGCGAACGCCATTTTTTA
>JANTHG010000097.1 GCA_024762535.1 Calditrichaceae bacterium | reverse complement strand
ACCTTTTTAGATATTTGAATAAAAAAACCTGTACTATATTTGAATGCGAACAGGGGAAATTACTGAATCAAAAATCATTACTCGAATTTGTTCATCCTGAAGATTATGAAGCTGTTTCCAAACATTTTCGTCAAAGTATAAATGGAAAGATATTTGCCGAAGGGATTACATTCCGCATTAAGACTAAAAAAGGGAATGAACGGTTTTTGGAAATGTGGAGTCAATTGGTAGATTTTCAAAATAAACCTGCTCTTGAAGGGATATTAATAGATATATCTAAGAGAGCAGAAGCAGAGATGCGTGAAGAACATTTACGGCTGGAATTATTGAATGAACATAAAATGGCGGCGATCGGACGGTTAACAGCCGGTATTTCACATAACCTGAATACACCTATATCCATTATTCAGGGGAATGCTGAATTATTAAAATTAAAATATCCTGAATCAACCGAGTTAGATAAAATAATCAAACAGACCCGACATATGACCGAATTAATTCAGACTATTGCCCGCAAAGGTCAGAATGAACTAAATGCGGTCCAGGTGGAAATTCATATTAATTCCCTGCTCGAAGATGAATTGGAATTCTTAAATGGGAATCTTTTTTATAAACATCAGATTCAGAAAGAATTTGATTTTGCTGAACATTTACCATCTGTTTATGGAATTTACAGTGATTTTTCCCAGAGTTTGCTTCAAATAATTCAAAATGCTATCGATGCCGTTTATGATAGTGATATTCGTAAATTACATATTGCTACCTCCTTTTCGGATGGAAATATTTTGATTAAAATTGAAGATAGCGGGGTAGGGATAGCTGAAGAAGATAAACAAAAGATATTTTCGCCTTTTTATACTACAAAACCAACCCAGTTAGACAAGATGACAGATACCAATGCGCCTCGTGGTACAGGTCTTGGCCTCAGCTTAGCCCAAAATTTATTAAATCCTTACAAAGCAACCATTGATTTTGAGTCCGAACTTGGTAAGGGCACATGTTTTACAATAAAAATCCCTGTAAATAGTTTAGAATCTCAGAAATCAGATCAGAATGGTTGGAACTAGGACTGTATTTTTGTAACTTCCCTAATACTTAAAAAAACAATACAAAAGAGGAATATGTGAAGCGATTCATCGGATTGATTTTTTTTATTATAATCTATTCTATAATGACTGGATGTCAGCAAAATATAGGGCTACAAAAAGAATCGATAACCCAAAAGCAATTTCCATCAGATTTACCAGAAAATATCTGGATTTCTCAGAGTACCATAGTACGTTTAGATTCGATCCTGGAAGATAGTCGTCAGGCTGAAGAAAAATTATCCGATCAGGATACATTGGGTGCTGAAATATATTTTAATCATGCTTTTGATTTAATGTCCCGCTTTTCGGAACGTGAACGCAATACTCTTCAGGTTTGGGCCAAATATGATTCTGTTTTTCGCAAGATGAGTAAAGAGTATGAGTTAATTTATTTAAGTTCCAATGAGCCGTTAGAGGCTGAAGAAATTCGCGAAGATATAACCGAATTGGAAGAAACGATTAATATTGCAGATTCAGCATTGTATGGTGAATCCACTGTAATTGATTCTTCTTCCGGAATTCCACTGACTTTGAACCGAAAAGTTAGACTGGCCATAAAATATTTTCAGACAAAAGGACGTTTTGTTTTTACTCGTTGGCTCGAACGTAGTGGGCGATATGAGGATATGGTAAAACAAATTTTTCGTGAAAAACATTTACCTGAAGAATTAGCTTATCTCGCTATGATTGAAAGTGGTTTCAATCCCAGGGCCCGTTCCTATGCCCGTGCCGTGGGCATGTGGCAGTTTATTTCTGCTACAGGGAAATATTATGGGTTACGACACAATTGGTGGTTTGACGAGCGCAGAGACGTGATTAAAGCAACCAGAGCGGCTGCTGAACATCTGGATGATTTATATGAACGCTTTGACGACTGGTATTTGGCACTTTCTGGTTACAATTGTAATCCCAGAAAAGTGGAAAGGAATATTCGACGTTACCACACGCGCGATTTTTGGAAGCTGAAGCGCTTGCCGCGCCAGACGCGTAATTATGTACCAACTTTTCTAGCTGCTACCATAATTGCCGAAAATCCCGAAAAATTTGGATTCTATATTAAAAAGAAAACACCTGTCGAAGTGGATTCCATAACTATTTCCGAATCGGTTGATCTCAATCTGATTGCACAATTAACAGATACAAGCTATGCCTTTATTCGAGAAATCAACCCGGCTGTTTTACGATGGGTTACTCCACCGGGAATTAAGGATTTTACTCTTTACCTTCCTAAGGGCAAACGGGAAATATTTGAAGAACGATATGCAAAAATACCGGATTCCAAAAAACGATCCTGGGTTCGGCATCGTATCCGTTCCGGTGAAACATTATCTACCATTGCTCAAAAATATCATACATCCATGTCTGTAATCCGTTCTACAAACAAATTACGAAGTAACTTTATTCGTGCCGGAAAGTATCTTTTAATCCCCGTACCACAGAATAAAGCTGCATATTATGCCAATCTATCCAATAGATCGAGTAAACGGACACATCATAAGGTGGGTGTGAAAAGAGTTAAGAATGTACCGGGGCATAAAAAAATTATATATGTTGTTAAGCCTGGTGATACACTGGGAGGAATCGCAGAGCAATATAATACACGAGCCAGCCGCATTCGTTCGTGGAACGGTTTGCGATATGGCCAATATATTCGTCCCAAGCAGAAGCTGGCCATTTGGGTACCGGAAAATATGAACGACCTTAAAGCACGCCTGACTCAGAATAAAAAGCAGGTACAAAAAGAAAACGGCACTTTCTACACAGTACGTTTCGGTGATACCCTTTGGGATATTGCGAAAAAATATGGTGTCTCTATTAAAGAATTAAAAAAAATGAACAAAATGCGTACGTCTAGAATACGTCCCGGGGATCGCATTATGGTTTCAAAAAATTAGTTGACTTTAAACGCTGAAAATATTAAAATTGACAGCTTGATGCTTTTAGGATGTTAGGGGGGGACTATTTCAAAGAAATGTAAAAATTGCGGTGCTGTTAATAACACTGAAGCCAAATTTTGCATGCAGTGCGGACAACCTTTGCAGAATGAGCCGGAATCTACTACACCCAAATCTGTTAAGTCCGCATCTGAATGGTTTAATTCCTATACCATTTTAGGAATTGCTTTTGTTTTGGCATTGCTCATCATATTGATTATTTTTAAGAGTAACAATGATGATTTAGCAGCTAAAATATCAACGACCGCAGGAACACAACAACAAGCACAGACAAACGGTCAACAGCCTTCCATGGATATGATGAAAGAGATTCAGGGGCTTAAAGATCGCTGGAATTCGAAACCGGAAGATTACGGTTTAACTGTGCAACTTGGTAATGCGTACTTTGACATCGGCCGTTTTGAAAAAGCAGTAACATTCTACCGGCATGCCGATCAAATTAAGGAAGAGCAGCCAGATATTCTGATTGATCTTGGAGTCGCTTACTTTAATTTGACAAAAACGGATTCTGCTCTTTATTTTGTAGATAAAGCTTTAAAGGTAGATCCTGATCATAAATTTGGATTGTACAATGCGGGAATTATCTACTACAATTTAAACCAACCCGAACAAGCGCTTAAATTATGGAAGCGGCTGGTTGAAAAGCATGCAGGAAGTCGTGAAGCCAATGCAGCAAAAGAATTTATTAAACAAATTCAATCTGAACAGAATAAATCATAAGTATGGAGGGCGTAATGCCTAGTGGAAAAAAGCGTAAACGCGCAAAAATGGCAACGCATAAACGTAAAAAACGTTTGCGTAAAAACCGTCATAAAAAGAAAATTCGTTAACAAAAAAAGGTTCATTGTAAAAATGAGCCTTTTTCTTTTTCATTCTATCAGGTTTAAAAATGCCTAATACGCCTATTTTTTCGGTAAGTAAAATTACCGCTACCATAAAACTTTTGCTTGAGGAAAATATTCCTACCGTCTGGGTAGAAGGTGAAGTATCCAACTTTAAAGCTCATTATTCCGGCCATTATTATTTTACCCTCAAAGATGACAAGGCACAAATTTCAGCCGTTATGTGGCGCTCAAGGGTTCAGCAACTGACCTTTGACTTACAGGACGGTATGAAAATACAAGTACTGGGAAATGTGCGGTTGTATGAAAAATCTGGCCGTTACCAGCTTGATATTTTACGTATGCAGCCTGCGGGTGTTGGCCGTTTACAACAGGAATTTGAACAGTTAAAACAGGCATTACTGGAAGAAGGGCTATTTGACGAGTCTCATAAAAAACAACTTCCTGCGTTCCCGGAACGAATCGGAATCATTACATCCGGAACAGGAGCCGCCATACGGGATATTCTGAATGTATTAAAGCGTCGTGCACCTCATCTTCAAATAATCGTTCATCCGGCTAAAGTACAGGGACAGGGTGCAGCAGAAGAAATCGCAGCAGCTATAGCCCGCTTTAACCGTTATGGACAGGTGGATGTGATAATTGTTGGCCGCGGAGGCGGATCTTTGGAAGATTTGTGGGCTTTTAACGAAGAATCCGTTGCACGTGCAATTTATCAGTCTAAAATTCCAATCATCTCTGCAGTAGGACATGAAATTGATTTTACAATTGCTGATTTTGTTGCTGATTTACGTGCTCCTACTCCTTCGGCTGCCGCTGAATTGGTTGTACCGGATTTTGCAGACATAAAAGAACAAATCCTCTTTTTACGTCAACAATTGTTGCTTATTCTTAAACGGTCACTTGATCAACGCAAGAATCAAATTACTGGATTGGCGAAAAGCTATGGTTTAAGAAAAATTGAAGACAATCTGCATCAATATGCTTTGCAAATTGATGAACTAAACACTAACTTAGAGCGTTTTTATTCCTATAGAACACTACAAAAACGGGAATTGATAAGGCAGTTAAACCAACGACTTAACAGCCTGAATCCCAGACAAGTACTGCGTCGTGGTTATAGTATTACTTACCATCATGGTAAAGTAGTTACACATTGGCAACAGGTAGCAACGGGCGCTGAGCTAAAAACCGAGCTTTCAGAAGGCTACCTAAAAAGTACGTTGACGCAAAGCGGGAAGGAATCGGGGAATGGTAAAGAAAAAAATGACCTTTGAAGAAGCTCTGGACCGTCTTGAAAAGTTGGTTCAGGATTTGGAATCTGGTGAAACACCTTTAGAAGAAAGCATTAAAGCTTTTGAAGAAGGGAAAAAATTAGTTACATTTTGTTTGTCACTATTAGATAAAGCAGAAGTGAAAATAAAGCAATTAGAAGAAGACGCTGACGGCTCATTTCTTTTAGCAGATTTTAAATAAGGTGAAGAGTACGTGAAAACGGTTTTTGGAGTATATGTAAATCCGCGAAAAGAGCAAGTTGCAGAGCCACTGGAAAATTTGGATACCTGGATTTCTGAATCACAGCCGGAAGCCGATTTTTTATTATGTACTTTTAACTCACCCTACACCCAAAAACACTACAAAAATATAAAAATCACATCCGAATCTGAAATCTTAAAAAAGGCACATATTATTGTCACTTTTGGTGGAGATGGTACGATATTGCGAACGGTCCAATCTATTGGTAAGCGTCAGATACCAATTCTTGGCGTAAATTTAGGCGGATTAGGCTTTTTGGCAGACACACCACCTGAATTGTTCTTAGACTATATAAAAGCCTGTTCTGAAGGGCATTTTCTTCTGGAAGAACGCGCTTTACTGCAGTGTAAGATTGGCCAGGGTGAACAGTCGTTTTTTGCTTTTAATGATGTCGTAATTGACAAAGCGGGTTTTTCCCGGGTTATTGAAATTATTACCCATGTGGATGATCACCTCTTAAATTCCTATATAGCAGACGCTCTGATCATATCTACTCCCAGTGGTTCCACCGGATATTCTTTATCTGCTGGTGGTCCAATTGTCATTCCACAAACCAATGTTATCATTATTAATCCCATTTGTCCTCATTCCTTGACTAATCGTCCGGTAGTTGTACCGGGAGAAGCAATTATTCGCCTGCGTGTGGCTACGGAATATAAAGAGATTAATATCTTTAGAGATGGGCAATTGGAAGCAGCCGTACCAAGTGGCACGGAAATGGAAATTACAGCTGCACCCTTTGGGGTTAAATTAATAAAAATGAAAGAGCGGGAATTCTTTGAAACCATGCGCAGTAAGCTACACTGGGGAGACGATTTCCGCAATAAAAAACGTTGGTCCTATGATGAATTTGAAAAGACTTAACATATAAAAAAAGGAACGCGAGAGCGTTCCTTTTTTGTTATGGTTCAATACGGATTCGTTCCGGTACGTTTATTCAGGATTTGTTGCCAATTGGGATTTTGCAGTTCCTTTCGATAGGAAGAATGAATTAATCGAAAATCGCCAAAGCCATCTTCATCAGCAAAAATGAATTCAACACCGCCTTCAATATTATGGTAATGCCAAATTACATATGGAATTTGATCTATTGAATTAGGATGCCGTTCATATTCATCAGGTTCTCCATACAGAATGAAAACGCGTCCCATATCAGTTCTCCAGCCTTTTTTGCCCATAGAATGATATTTATTGTTTGCAATTTCCACTCGTTGCAAATACTGTCTGCGATAGCTGCCAAAAGGCAGACCAAATGATTTGGACTTTCTGGCCCAAAACTGAGTTAAAAATTGTTGCATTGCCTTTACGTCTTCCAGGTTTTTAAAGATTTTTTCTTCCTGCCGGCTGGCAATATATTTTGATTCGCTAAATTCCTCTTTTAATTGTTCCTTAGTAAAACCAATGTAAAAATTAGCTATTTTCGGGATAGTAACTGATTTTTTGGCTGCAACTTCTTTTTTACCGCCGGGTTTAAATACGCTGAATTTTTTCTGTATAGTTGCTTGTTCGCCAGTATTCAGATCTTTGGCAATAGCATGAAAAATATAAACGCCTTTTGGTAGTGCAACTACATTCATACCGCCAATTTCCACTAATCTTGGCCCGGCAATAGATTTAGTAATAGGCGCTCTACTGCGTAGGGTATCACCTTTGGTATTGGTAAGATAATATTGAAAGGTATATTGCCCTGGACTTTCTTTGGAATAGCTTAAATTATTGAGTTCCACATAGTAATAAAAAAGGGGATTAAGTACATCATAAGATGCTTTAGGATTGGGAACAACATGTAAACCGTTTTTATAAAACATGCTACTCGTTGTTGTATCACTTTTTATACTGGAACAGAGTTCCACATCCGAAAGATAAAGGGCTTCATGTGGTTCTATGGTCTTTAAATCCATACGGTATTCACCCTTTAAACCGGATGTCTGATCGATAAGCTGTACAGAGGCTTCGTAATTTCCATAGGGAAGTTCCAGATTAAAAATATCCACAAACTGATTATAACGTGCTAACTTGGAAGTATCCTTCGTCGTATTTTTATATTGATGGGATAGTTCTTTAACCAATTCACCCATTTGACGGATCTCAAGTTTGGTTGTAAAATTGGATGCCATTTCTCCATTCTGTAATTGTGAATATTTCAAATTTCCCTGGAATAAGGAAAGATACACCTGGACGAAAGCATTTGTTTTAGTGGATGCAAATGTTGAATAATCTGCACTAATAGGAATAAATTGAAACTGAGCCAGGGCGAATACAGGTAATAACAAAAAAATAAACTTCTTCATAAAACCCTTCTTTGTTTAAGAAAATTTAACGGATACTAATTTGGAAACACCTTCTTCTTCCATGGTGACACCATACATAGTTGAGGCAGCCTCCATGGTGCGTTTATTATGGGTTACAGTAATAAACTGTGTGTTATTAGAAAACTCCTTCAATGCCTGGGTAAAACGGCCGATATTGATGTCATCCAAAGGAGCATCAACTTCATCCAAAATGCAAAAAGGACTTGGCTTTACCAGATAGATGGAAAAAAGCAGGGAAATGGCTGTTAATGTTTTTTCGCCACCGGATAGCAGAGAAAGCGTTTGTAAGCGCTTTCCTTTGGTACGTACATGAATATCGATATCGGCCTCTAAGGGATCTTCGTGTTCAGACAAAGAAATAGTACCTTCACCATTTTCAAAAAACGATTTGAAAACTTTTTCGAAATTTACTTTAATCGCATTAAATGTTTCCAGAAATTGCGAACGGGCCGTTTTATTTATCTTATCAATGGTTTCCATTAAGGAACTCTCTGCTTTTAACAAATCATCCCGCTGCTGGGTTAAAAAATCAAACCGTTCTTTTTCTTTGTCATATTCAGCAACAGCTAATGGGTTTACCGGTCCTAAGTTTTTTATACGCATTCGTAACGCTTCTATTGCTTCTTCTGTTTCTGCTTCATTTAAATCTTCATATGGAATCCCAATTTCAACATCTTCGGCATATTCCTTGAGGACGTATTCACGAATGTGTTCTGCTTTAACTCTGTTTTCATTAATCTTTAGCTCCAGTGTCCGGCTTGTTTCCAGCGAAGAGTCATGGCGTCTGCGATACGATTTGGTCTGTTCTTCCAGTTCAACGATTTTATCCTTGGCTTCACGGAATACAATTTCCAAATTTTCTTTTTCATGATCTAGGCGGTCCCGGGTTTCCCAAATACGAATTTTTTCTTTATTTCGGTCCTCTGTTTGTTTTTCTATTTTAACTACCAAGGCATCAATTTGTTCAATTTCTTTTTCTCTGCGCTTAATGTTATTTGTTAATTCTTCTATTCCGCTTCGGGTGCGAATAATATCATTTTCACGATTAGATAATTGATTTTTCAGGTTACTTACATTCAACTGCGCTTGCTGAACCTCTTCAAGCAGAGATTGAATGGATTCGCTTTTATCTTCATATTCATTGGTTCGTAGTATAGTCTCTTTTTCTAATTCATTAAGTTCTTGTTGATCTGCGTCTACCTGAATTTCGAGCTGCTGGATTTCCTGAGTAATGCGTTTAATCTCTTGCAAAAGAGTAACACGTTTTTCATCCAGAACAGTAGTATTTTCTTCAAGCTTGGTTTGCTCATAGATTAGCTGGTGTTCCTGTTTTTCCAGATCAATTATTTGGGTCTGAAGTTCGTGTAATTTTTTTTGCAGCCGAACCAATTCGTCTTCAATTAAATGGATTGTTTTTACTAATTGAGAACGCTTGTGTTGCTGGCTTTCCAGTTCGGCTTCACTTTCCTGAACCAGTTTGGTGTATTTTTGCAATTGATCTTTGCGGCCGATTACAGAAGCGCCACGTTTGGCGCTGGCACCACCACCAATTTCACGGTTAAAATTGACGGTTTCACCTTCGGGGGTAATAAAACGCAGATGTGGAAATTGATGTGCCATTTGTACGGCAGCATCTAAATTGTTTGCTAAAGCCACATCTCCCAGAAGTAATTGTACTAATTGTGTAAAGCTATCATCTGTTTTTAGGTAATTCACCAAATAATCCACTCCGGTTTCTGCATGATCCGGAACCTTAATCTCGGATAACTGATCAAGAGGGATTAGGGTAATGCGCCCTTTTTGTTCCGACTTGACAAGCTGAATTACTTTTTTGGCATTCTCTAACCGATCAACTATAATAAAGTTAAGAGCCTCTCCCAGAATAATTTCAACCAAAAGGGCGTAAGTATCGTCCACCGAAATGACATCAGCCAATGTACCGCGAATGCCTTCAAACTGTTTTTGTCGATTCATGACATATTGAGTACTTTTGGAATGGCCTTCATAATTGGTGATGATTTGTTCAAAGAACTGTTTTCTGGATTTCCTGGCTTCCAATTCAGCAGCAGATTGATTAATTTGTTCGTTGAGTTGGGTTAACTCTTGTTGGTTTTTGCTCTGTTTTTGGCGAAAGGCCTCTATTTCGTCTTTTAATGATTGTTCCTGAGACAGTAAGTCTTCCTTTTCTGCCTGCACTTTATTGATATTCTCATCTAAACGGGAGCGGACAGCATTGTACTCTGCCCGTTTAGAATCTGCCTCTTCCAGTTGTTCATTACTAAATGAAAGCTGATATTTTTTTTGACGCAACAGCTCTTTTTTACCGGATAGCTGATTGAGTTGGTCACGGAAAGCCTGATTAAGTTGATCAATTTCATTCTTTTCTGTTTGCAGTTTCTCAAGTTCCTGGCGACGTTCCGTATCAATGGCAGAATAAGCCTGTTCAACTTCGTCTTTTTGACGAGTCAATTTTTCGAGCTCATCAATATATTGTTTCAAATGCTGCTGGAAGATATCAATTTTCTGTTTATAATCAGCAATGTCAGCAAGGAAGCGTGCATGATTTTTACTGATTTCTTCCTTTTTTATTTCATCGACAGCCTGTTCTTTATTGAGTTCTGCAATATTAGAATCCATTTCATGGATTTGGCGCCCTAAGTTTTGTAATTCTTGTTCACGTCGAATCAGTTCGTGTTTGTAATCTTCTAATAAAGCTTCATCTATTGTAATTTGATGATGACTTTCGTTCTTTTCTTTACTGGCTTCTTCCAGTTGCAATTTCAATGGTCGAATTTCATCCAATAAACGGTTATAGCGGAATCGAGATAGATTTACATCATTTTTTTTAAGTTCTTCATTGTAGCTTAAATAGCGGCGAGCTTTTCCCACCTGCCGTGATAACGAGTTAACCGTTTTTTGTACCTCGCCAATAATATCATTTAAACGAGTCAGATCTGTACGGGTGGCATCTAATTTACGCAGAGCAGATTTACGCCGGATTTTGTACTTAACCACACCGGCTGCTTCTTCAAGGAGTAAACGGCGTTCGGCCTTATTTTCACTCAAGATGGATTCTACCATTTTAAGTTCAATTACCGAATAGGAGTTCGATCCAAGCCCGGTATCCATAAAAATATCAATGATATCCTTTAAACGTACCGGTACATTATTAATCAAATATTGACTTTCTCCGGAACGATATAAACGACGGGTAATGACCACCTGGCGATATTCCGTTTTAAGAATATCTTTGGTGTTTTCGATGGTCATAGATACTTCTGCCATACCCATGGGTTTTCGGGAACGGGTGCCATTGAAAATCACATTTTCCATCTTATCTGATCGTAATGCGGTTGTTCGCTGTTCGCCAAGTACCCAGCGAATGGCATCCACTATATTAGATTTACCCGAACCATTAGGCCCGATGATGCATGAAAGTCCCGGATTAAACTTTAATTCCGTTTTATTTGCAAATGATTTAAAACCAATAATTTTTATCTTAGAAAGATACATGTTCCTCCGTGATCATACTTAGAACAGACATTTAGCCTGCGTCACTAATTTAAGATAATCCGGCCATAGGGGCATCGGTGTAAAAACAGCCCAAAAGATAACCAATGGGATAATATAAGACAATAGCATTGCAATGATTACTTTGGTCATTCGAGTAATAAAAAGAACACGAATACCATTTAAAATACGAGCATGTGCCCAAATTAAAAAAAGAGCCAGCAAGACAAAAAGGATTTTTTCATATCCGCCCCAAAGCAATATCTGGTAAATCACTAAGCTCACCGGTAGCAGAAAGAAGAGGGGAACTCCGGACCACAAGCCAATAGCTAAGCCCTGACGGTAGCGTAAACGTTCACCGGAAAGTAAGGCAATAAATTTGATAAAAAAACTAACGATTATGGGAAATAATAATAACACACTAAAACTGAATAAAAGGCTAAATAAGGGGTTGGAACTGGTATAGACGAAAAATCTATATAAACCCAGAGGTCGTAATAGAATAGCAGCAGCTTCCATTACTTTGTAAGAACTATGATAAAAATAGAGTAAAGCCCCAAATATGGAACCCAGCAATAGCGCAGCATAGCCTCCTACCATAAAAGAATTAAAGAGGGGAATAATGCGACGTTCACGCATATC
>JANTHG010000096.1 GCA_024762535.1 Calditrichaceae bacterium | reverse complement strand
AAAAGTATCCTAAAACCCATAAAAAATATGTATGATTATATAATTCTGGATTGCCCACCTAATTTGGGTAGTTTAACTGTAAATGCAATTGTTGCAGCAGATTCCTTAGTAATTCCTTTGCAATCCGAATTTTATTCATTAAAATCCTTAGGTAAATTTTTGAAATCAATAAAAAATATTGGTAACAAGTATAATAAAAGCCTTAAATTCAAAGGTATCTTGATAACGATGTATGACAGGCGCCTCAAAAAGAGCCGGGAAATATTGGAAGAGTTGCGCTATAGTTTTAAGGATTTGGTTTTCAAGACCATAATCCCAAGGAATTCTAAATTAGCAGAAGCACCGGCACAGGGTAAACCGGCAGCACTCGTAGACCTTACTAGTTCTGGCGCTCTGGCCTATCTGCAACTGGCGCAGGAATTGATAAATAAAAAATAATAGTAGTTGATTTTACGAAAGGGAAAAGGTGGATAAAATGTATAAACGCGTAGCAAACATTGACGAGATCATCCAAGACGTCAAGTTGACATATGACGCCTGGAAAACATTATTTCTGCTTTCCGAAGAAACGAGTTTAGAAGAAATAGCTGCTACCTTGCAGGAAGACCCTGAAAATATTCAGAGCCATTTGGATGAGTTACAAAAATCCGGATTAATTGAAAAAGAGTCGCCTGCTGAGGTTCCTGTTGAACCACAGGAAGAGCTCCCAGTCATGGAAGAAGAGGCAATTAGCGAAGAACCATCGTTGGAACCGGAAGCTGAACCTGTTGAAGAACCGAAACCCATTCAGGAATCAGATGTTGTTGAGGAGCCGGAAGCTATCCAGGAATCGGATACGGTTGAGGAACCGGAAGCTGTGATGGTAGATGAGACACCCATAGAAGAAGAAATGGTTCTTGAAGATATGGAAACAGAAGAACTAACTGAAGTAACGGAAGAACCAGAAGAACCCGAAGTCGTCATAGAAGATGAAGCCATTGCCGATTTATTAGAGGAAGTGGATGAATCTCCGGTTGATATCATTGAAGAGGAAGCACCTGTTATAGATGAAGCTGATGAAGAGGTAGAAAGTTTAATTACGGATGAAACGGTTGAAGAAACGGAGTCTTTGGATTTAAACATTGAAGAAACCGTTACAGAAGAAGAGTCTGCGCCAGTTGATGAAATCCCTCAACTGGAAGAACAGGAACAGGATACAGCCGGCAAAAATGTAATATTAGTAATCGATGATAGTATTGTTATTCGTAAAATGGTAGAAATTGCTTTGGAAAATGAAGATCTAATCGTGGAAACCGCCGTGAGCGGAAAAGATGGTATGGATAAAATAGATCATATTAATCCATCCTTAATTATTTTGGATTTGATGTTACCCGATATAAATGGAATTGATATATTAAAAACAGTCAAAGCCTCACGTAAGATTCCTGTAATAATGCTATCGGGAAAAGACTCTCCTCAGATGGTAGAAAATGCCAAAACGGCGGGAGCCGATGCCTTTTTACCAAAACCGTTTAAAGATGATGAACTAAAAGAGCAAATTAAAACTTTACTGGAAGCATAAACTAGCAGGGAATATCGTGGTAGAAATAACAGAACAAACAGCTTCTGGTGATCGTTATTCGGTTTTATGTATTTCTCAGCAAAATTTTGCCGTTAGTATTAATGAAATACGTGAAGTAATTCCTTTACCCAAAATTACGCCGGTACCCAATGTAGATCAAAGTGTGTATGGTGTGTTTAATTTGCGGGGAGAAATCTATCCTATTTTTGATTTGCGTGTTTTGTTGCGTTTGGAAAAAAATGAAATCACAGAAAAGAATTTTGTGGTTTTATTGGAATGCAATGGGATTGAATTTGCTGTACTGGTAGATAAGGTTTTGGATGTAACCAGATTAGACACTGCAAAAATTCAGGTCCCCACTCGTGAATTATCACCGCAATATGTCCAGTATTTAACCGGATACTATGAGCATAAAAAATTGGGAATGATTTATTTACTTGACTTGTCACAACTTATAGAGAGTAAAGAACTTAATCGTTACAGATATGCATAGAGGTCATAATGAAAAAGACCAGTAATTCCATATTCAAAAAGACAGCTTTGGTATCTTTACCTTTGTTTCTTCTTATAGGGATCATTTGGGGATATCTCAATTATCGTACTCAAGCTAAAATCCAAAAAGAACAGGCGGAAACACAGATAATAAAAGAAGCTGTACTTATATCGGCATCTATAAATGGTGATTTAATTGCATCTATAAAGAAAGCGGATGATGTCAATAATCCTGCTTACGAATCGATGCAGAAACAATTATTGGAAAGTTCCCGTTTTTTAAAGGATAATAATCCTTCTATAAAAATACTACGAAAAAAAGGAAGCATGACCCAGATTGTGCTGGATAATGATCCTGCCACAAACTATGGTATGGATTATGATTTATGGACGGAGATGAATCGCGTATTTCTTTCCGGGAAACCTGCAGTACACTGGTTCCCCCCCGGAATGCAAATTAAAGTGGCCGGAATTGCCGGAATCAAAGATGGAACCGGTAAAATTGTGGCGGTCATAGATATAGAAGAAGCCCTAACACTTTCGACGATTTGGGGAAATTTACCGGGGCCTCTTGGTGTTAGCCTCATACTATTTATTGTGTTGTTGATTGTTTTATTTATTGCTCTAAAGCCATTGGACCTTGGAATTGAAGCAGCCATAGAAAATATTAAGCGCCTGAAACAACAGAATTCAATTTTAAAATCCGAAAAAGAAGAAGAACTTCAGGAATTAATACCGGCTTTAAAAGAATTGGAAGCTGGGATTAAATCCAGTCAGGAAAACGATGAAGAGCGGGATAAAACACAAAAACAAATTAAAGAATTTTTACGTATAGTTAATTCAGCTGCAGATGGAGATTTTACTGTTAGTGCAGAAGTGACTGCCGATACATTTGGTGCGTTGGCCGATTCTTTTAATCTGATGATTAGCGATCTGAGCGGATTAATTCGTGAAACTAAAAATGCAGCGGAACAGGTGGCAAGTTCCACTGAAGGTATTTTGAATAATACGGATGGTATGGCCAAAGGAGCTGCAGAACAAGCACAGCAAACCGTTACCATCAGTAACCTGGCCAGGGAAATGGCCGATCTGATTGAAGATACGAACCAAAGCGCTCAAAGAGCGGCACAGGCAGCCCGTTCTGCCAAAGATGTGGCGGAAAAAGGCAGTGATATGGTAAAACAATCCACGAATGGTATGCAGAATATCCGGAATTCTGTTCGTGAAGCCTCACGCCAGGTGCGTATTTTAAGTGAACATTCCACTCGAATCGGGGAAATTACAGATTTTATCAGTGAAATTGCCAATCGTACCAACCTACTGGCCTTAAATGCTTCGATCGAAGCGGCCCGTGCTGGAGAAGCCGGTCGTGGATTCACTGTAGTTGCCGATGAAATTAGAAATCTAGCAGAACGTTCCAGTGGCTCTGCTGAAGAGATTTCCAAACTTACCGGTGACATTCAAACGGTGATTGCTAAAACTATGGCAGCTATGGAAACAGGAACAAAAGAAGTGGCTACCGGATCAAAATTGGTAGATAGTTCAGGAGAAATGCTGAGAGAAATTGCAGAACGTGTGGAAGTTTCCACTACCTCATCGGTGGAGATTTCCAAAGCAACCGAAGAACAAACACGTTTTAGCCAGGAAATAGTTTCTTCTTTGGAACATATTGCCGGAATAGCCAAAGAGACGGCTGAAGGTGCCGAACAATCTAAAGAAGCAGCGAAAAAACTGGAATCTCTTTCCAGAGAATTAAATAAAACCGTTGCCAAATTTAGGTTAGCTTAGTAAGCGGAGAATATCATGCTCGATAAACAAATGGAAATATCTTTCCCGACCTATTATCTGACCGAATTTTTCAGTAAAACTTTGGAATCCGGTGCGGATAAAGTCCCTGAAGATCAATACGATTTACTACAGGATTTGGGTGCTCTTTTTACATTAAATCCGGATGTTATGGAAGCGCTGGAAAAACTGGCCCAATATCAGGGAACGAATGAACTATCCATATTTTTGTTTGACCTGTCGGAACGTTTACAGGAATTTCCGGCTCAAAAATCGATTGAAGCCATGCTCAATTTAGTGGAAGATTTTATTAATCTCTTCCGGCTGATGATGGAAGAAAATGAAAGCGTTCGTGATCTTGGAAGCGTACTGGACTATTTCCGTGCCCAAAAGCCGTTAAAGGAACTACCAGTTGCTGAAGAAACGGAATCCGCTGTACTTGAAGAAGAAGCAGTGAATGAAGAAACGCTTTCTTTCAGCGAATTCTATTTTAGAGAATGTGCACAAATCGAAGAGCAGATTTTGAGCCCATTTGAACCTGAAGACCGGAAAACCTTTCATTCCTTTTTAAGCATTTTACGTAGTTTTACGCCCAAAGAGGGTGAAACATATCATCCAGAAATTAATTTGCTGTATCAGCAAACTCAGATTCTTTACAGTACCCCAACAGCAGAAAAATACAATGCTTTGGATACGAATTTTAAACACCTTTTAAACCAAATCCAGTCTTTTAAAGATTCCGAATTAAACATGTTTAATCGTATTATGGAAGATTCATCCATTGAACCCGAACAAGAACAAGAAAAACCACTCACAGTGGATGATCTTCTCGAAGATTATTTTCTATCCGTTGTAGATGACCATAAACAGCAAATACAAAATGCTCTGGGAATATTAAAAGAAGAAGGTTCTTTCGAACCATTGCTTAAAACCTTACGTTCTCTAAAAGAACTAAGCATGATTCACGGTTATGCTGGTATTGAGTCTCTGGCCGAGCAAATTCTGTTTTCATTGGCTTCGGCACATGATAAAGGCCTGATTTTTACCGAATCGACTCAGCAATTATTTGACGAAATTATTCCTGAGTTCAGTGCGCTAGAAAAGTATAAAAATAGTGATCAGACGGAAGCCATTCAATCGATGGCCGATCGATTACTCGGAACATTTAAACACGAAGAAAAGAATGCGGATGAAACAGAGCCGACCGAAAAAGTAAAAGCAGAAGCAGACCGAACCATTAGCTTCACGGATCAGTCCGTTTTATTATCGGTTTTAAAGGATTCCGTTCGTGCTGTATTTTTACAAATTCAAACTTTACATGCTAATTTTAATCAAACTGAAGCACAGGAACAACTTTTTAAAATGATACGCAGGGTGCAGGGTGCTTGTAGTTTGATGCAAATAAATCCGGCAGTTCATTTTTTAAATAAAGTCCAAGATTACTACCTGCAACTAACTTCCTCTGAAATTTCCCTACAATTATCAGGATTAGAACAGCTCGAAAAGGTTTGGGCCGATTTAATAGAAACGTTATCTCCTGATATGGATACCAAAACCCTGGAAACTGCTCTGGAAGCTGGAACGGAACCTGGGTTTTCTATAGGCGATGATGATAAAATCAGAAAAGCTCTTGGTGATGTTTTGCGTGACCGCTGGAAAGTGCTGCAAACCACCTTCGGCAAGGTCTATGCAGATAATGATGCGTCACAAAAAGAAGAAATCACACATTTCCTGACGGGTATTCGGGAAAATGCAAAACTCGTGTCCTATGACGGGCTTGTAATAGTTATTGAATACTTCAAAGACCTTCTTGAAAAAAATATAAGTTTTGGACAAGAGCTTAGCAATGAAATTCAAAAATCGTTCGAACTTATGCTGGATCGCCTTCAAACAGTGGGTAAAGAAGCCGATTATTCGGACTTGATTGAAATAATGGATGAGGTTTTAACACCTGAAGAAACAGATCGTTCTATTCCTGAAGAGGAAAAGGATGTAAGTATAGAAGAAACAAAAAAACCAGAAGAACCTGAATCAGAAGAAATTAGTGAAGAAGAAGAGCTGGAACAGGATTTTATCAGAGAAAGCAAAGAAAATCTGGAACAGGTTCGCCTCGCATTACAGGATATTCAGGCAGATAGTACAGATCGTACACCATTTAAGAGCATAGAAAGTAGTATTCATGCCATTCGTTCCTCTGCTCACTTATTACAAAAAGACAAGATAAGTGATTTTGCGGTGAGTATTGAAGAAGCAGCCGAAATGTATGAAGCTGAAGAAATGCCCTTACCCGAAACGCTGGTAGAAGTACTCTCACAATCAGCCAATATTCTTGAGCAGTTAATACTGGGTAAAGATGTGGATACCTCTGAAGTAGAGACGAAAATTGATAATTTGCTAAACGCCCTGATTTCCGAAGACATTCCTGAATCAACGGTTTTGGAACCGGAAGAAGCAGTAGAAGAGCTCGCAACCGATGAAAAACCGCTTTTTGCTGATGATGATGATTTTGATGAGGAATTACTGGATATATTCCGGGAAGAATCAGCTACGTTTATTGCAGCTTTAAACGATAGTAACTTAAAATTAAAAGAAGATTTAAAGGATGAAAAAGCATTAAATAATCTGGAATATGCTGCGCATTCTCTTCGCTCTTCAGCTAAAATGCTTAGTTTTCAGGAGATTACCCAACTCACAGCTGGTTTGGAAAATGTGGTAGAAGCCATTAAAGATGGTGTTATTGACAATAACATAGATATTCAAAACGATATTGAACAAACCATAGACATGATTCAGCGCTTACGTGATGGAGAAGAAATAGATTCGGCAGAGCTTTCTGCTGTAGTTCAGCTCTTAGATGTAACCTCACACATTGAAGAACCAGAAGAACAGCTACACACTTTAGATAAAGAGTCCATGACTAATGTATTTCTTGATGAAGCCAACGAAATATTGGAAGAGCTTAATAAGAATCTTCTGGAATTGGAAAATATGCCAGAAAGCGCACTGCTTCTAAATGAAGTTTTACGGCATTTACATACGCTTAAAGGCAGTGCAATGATGGTTGAGTATACCAAAATTGGTAATCTTGCACATAAGTTAGAAGATTATTTTCAGATGTATAAAGAGAAAGATAGTGATACCAAACAGGAAATGCTCACCCCGGCATTTACAGCTATGGATCTTCTACAGGAAATGTGTCAATCCATTGGTGAAGGGCAGGGAGAGGAAGCGAAACGCTTTACAGCAAAACTGGCCGAACTGGATAATAAATTATTTTATTATCAAAATTTTGATCAGGTAATCACTGCTAACCAGTCCGAATCGGGAACGCCCACCGAACCCCCAAAATCAATGGCTGCCCGAAAAGATAAAAAAATAATCAAGATTGATACCGGATATTTAGATAATCTGGTAAATATGGCAACCGAACTGGTTGTTAATCGTACGGAACTAACCACTCATTTTGATAATTTTAAAAAAATGTTAACGGATATTGAAAATGGTAAAAAACAGTTACATCAGATCCAGAATCTATTGGAAGATTTGATTGAAGAAGAGACTTCCGGAACCGAACCGATTGAAGAGACGACCCTCAATGAAGATAACGAAGAAAAACAAAACTTAGAACATGTAACAGAAAATTTTAAAGAAATTACGAACGTTATCAATAATGTAACAAGTGAAATGACTTATCTTTCACAGGATTTCGAAAAGAATATTCAACAAATTTCCAATTTGAGCAAAACTTTGCATAATGATATTTTGCGTGTACGAATGGTACCGGTTGAGTATTTGTTCGATCGTTTCCCACGTGCCATCCGTGATTTGGCTAAATCTCAGGGTAAGCGTGTCACTGTGAGCGTAGAAGGCAATAATGCTGAGATGGATCGGGCTATGATTGAAGCGCTTGCGGATCCGGTTATGCATATTCTTCGTAATGCTGTTGACCATGGAATAGAAGATGGTGATACAAGGAAACAAAACAATAAACCAAAAATTGGGAAAATTGTTCTCAGTGCTCGTCAGGAAAAAAGTCAGGTAATTATTGATATTACGGATGATGGCAAAGGAATCGACCTGGATACGGTCAAAAAAACAGCTATAAAGCGTGGGCTGGTAACTAAAAAAGAAGCAGCAAAACTCAGTGAAGCTGAGATTCTGGATTTTATTTTTTACCCGGAGTTCAGTACAAAAACCAAAGCTACACAAGTATCCGGACGAGGTGTGGGGCTGGATGTGGTAGCCAACCAAATTCAAAAATTAAAGGGTGTTATTCGGATTCATACAGAAAAAGGACTGGGTACAACGTTCAGTATTCGGGTTCCTCTCACCTTAATTATATCACAGGCGTTAATGACACGCATTCACAATCATGCCATTGCTATTCCTCTAATCGCCGTTCAGGAATCCCAGGAAATTGACCCGTCTGAAATCTTAATGGATGATAATCGGCGCTATGTCCAGGCACATGGGAAACTGCTGCCGTATGTTCCCCTGAGCGAAATTCTCGATTTTGGTGATGATGTGAAGAATGAAGAAGAGAGCAAAAATGTATTAATTTTGCATGATGCCGGCATCAGTGTAGCCCTTGGTATTGGTAACATTACGGGGCGCCAGGAAATAGTGATCAAGGCTCTGGGCAAAGCTTTGCAAAATATAGAATATATTGCCGGGGGTACCATACTGGGTAATGGTGAAGTTGCATTGATTCTGGATTATGCTTCGGTTATTCGTTCGGTAGAGACGCAGTTTTTTGGCCATGTTCGTGGTCGGAATTCCCTGAAAAATATGTTTTCCCGTAAAAAAGCACCGGGGCGTGCAAAATTACAAATCGAAAAAAGTAGTACTGTTTCGGGAAATTCGATAAATCAAAAAACTATAAAAGGCAGGAAGCCTCGGGTGTTAATTGTTGATGATTCCAATAGTGTTCGTAGTTTTGTTGGGGGGGTTCTGGATAAAAACGGATATGTATGTATCCGTGCCACTGATGGGCTTGAAGCTTTGGAAATCTTAAAAAAAGAAACTATCGATCTGATGATTACCGATTTGGAAATGCCTAATATGGACGGCTTTTCATTAATTTCAGAAGTCCGGTCCAATCCGGATAATGAAGATTTGCCCATAGTTATTTTAACAGGGCGGTCCGGTAAAGCGCAAAGAGAAAAAGGCGCCAAGCTTGGAGCAAATTCCTTTATTGGGAAACCGTTTAAAGAAGGTGATCTGGTTAAGGTCGTAAAAGATTTTGTAACAACATAAATAGCATAATTTAATCATATTCAAAAAAAGTAAAACCATGAGATATTTGACATTAGGAAGTGTCTTTCTCCTCTTATTTTTTACAGAGATGCTGCCGGCTCAGTCACAGCAGATTGTATCCGGTCAAACAATAACCGGCAGTGTTCATTGGAGCGGGAATATTCGGATTGAGGGAGATATTGTTGTTGCTCCTTCCGGGCGGCTTATTATCGACCCGGGAACACATATTCTTTTTGAACCGGGAACTGATAAGAGCCATTCTGGTAAAGATCGACGCCATAGCGAATTGATTATTAAAGGCGTTTTAATAGCCAAGGGTGCTATCAATAATAAGATTTGGTTTACCTCGGCTTCTCAAACTCCACGAATGAATGATTGGTATGGAATACGATTAAGTAATCCCAATTCAACAGCTATTTTGGAATATGCCGTAATAGAATACGCTTTTAATGGCATTACAATAAAAAAAAGCAACCCCCTAATTAATAATTGCCAAATACAGTATAATTTTAATAGTGGACTTAGCTTCGAACTGGGATCTCATCCTAAAATAACAGGAAACATCATATCGGAGAACGGTTATGCGGGCATTATCTGTAATACTGGAGCCAAGCCTGTTCTAACAGATAATATGATAACTAAAAACGATATCGGTCTAATTAATTTTGGTACCGCTCAACCCAATTTGGGAAATCTTAATAAAGATGAACAATATAATATCGGACGAAATGGTCTGTTTGATAATCTTACCTATAATATTCATAACCACTCAATTAATAATATTTCAGCAGAAAACGATTCTTGGGGGGAAAAAGAGGATACCAAAATTGCTGAAAAAGTATATGACGGAAAGGACGAACGGAAATTTGGAATAGTGGATTACCAACCGATTTTGGGAAGTTCTATAAATATTGAACAAAAAATTCTTTTAAGTCAAAATCAAAAACCCGAGCCAACGGTTGCTGCTTCACCAAAAGTTTCTCAAAAGGTTCCTTCTGATACCCAATCAAAATTCGAAACTGTACCAAAGAGCATAACAAATATTAAACCCAAAACTAAAGTTGAGCCGCAATCAAATCTTGCTTCTGCTGTGCCTGATTCAATTCCGAAAAAAGTGGTTGTTAAAGATACTGTAGAGGTTCCTTTATCACCTCCTGTGCATCGTTTACCGATTGTAAAAAAGTCCAAACCGTCCATAGATTACAACCAGGTATTTCTGGATGCTTTTTTAGATGGTGGTCGCTTGATTCTAAAAAAGTCCAGGCCGATAATTACCGATCCCAAACGCGGACTTAAAATGCATGGCAAAGTGATTGTACGAGTAATTGTAAGCCGGATGGGTAATGTGGAAAGTGCTACCGTTTTGCGTGGATTAAATTCGTATTACGATGGTTTGGCAATGGAAGCTGCCCGAAAATTTAAATTTAAACCAGGAACTATTAAGGGAAATCCGGTGCGTTTTTCCACCAGTCTCTTTTTTGAATTTTAATGGGATATTATGAAAAAACAAAAATTATATGTAGCTATTGCAGGAAATATTGGAGCTGGGAAAACTACCCTCACCCGTATGCTCAGTGAAAAACTGGGCTGGAAATCATTTTATGAACGCGTAGTGGATAATCCTTATTTATCGGATTTTTACGCGGATATGGATCGCTGGAGCTTTCACTTACAGGTTTTTTTCCTGTCGAATCGTTTTATTGACCAAAAGAAAATTACCGACTGGCCCGATTCCTGCATCCAGGATCGCAGTATTTACGAAGATGTAGAGATTTTTGCTTACACTCTGCATCAGCAGGGCCATCTGAATGATCGTGATTATAAGAATTACCAGGATTTGTTTGCGATAATGGTTAGCTATTTACGCAAACCGGATTTAATTATTTACTTGCGTTCTTCCGTTGAAAATTTGCAAAAGCACATCCAAAAACGGGGAAGAGAGTACGAAAAAACTATTGATCCGGAATATCTGGCCCAGTTAAATGATGCGTACGAGGCGTGGATCGATCGCGCTCAGCAAGAGGGCTTTAAAGTGCTTACCTTTGATATGAATAACCGCGATTTTGAAACAAACGAAACTGATTTTAACCTCATTTACCACTCCATCCGAGAACTGGAAAATCAGACGTGGATAAAAGGTGTTTAATCCTCACTTACTTCTTCCCGCCACTTGGCGGAGGAGGGGTGCAGAGGATGGCCAAACTCGTGAAATATGGCAGCAGAAACGGCTGGCAATTTACGGTCATTACAGCCAACGAACCGCTGCATACCATACCCGCAGACCCCAGCTTACTTCGTGACATTCCTGAAACTACCGAGATTATACGCTTAGATTCCACGCTCGGTGCCAAAGGGAAAATACTTGCTTTACCCTTCCTGTCTTCCAAATCCGCCAAATGGAAACGCTGGCTCAGTGCATTTCGTTATATTCCGGATATGCGATTAGACTGGCTGCCCCGGGCCCGTGAAGCAGTGCTGCAAGCCTTTAATAAACAAAAATACGATTGCCTGCTTATTTCCCTGCCGCCGTATTCTTTGGGATTGCTGGCTGCCGGGTTATTTCGCGAAGAAGGTTTGCCCGTTATTCTCGATATGCGCGATCCCTGGTCCGGTAATCCGTATAAACTACATCCTACGTCTTTCCATGCCCGCAAAGATTTGGCCCTGGAGTTGGAAGCGGTGGGCAGTGTGCCATTTGGTGTGAGCGCTTATCCCCGATTACTCTCTTTTTATCAGAAAAAAATTCCACAGTTTAGTAGAAACAACTGGGTAACTATTCCCAACGGTTATGATGAGGATGATTTTA
>JANTHG010000095.1 GCA_024762535.1 Calditrichaceae bacterium | reverse complement strand
ACTGATAAAAATCCGCATATACAAATTCCTGTTTTGTTTAATTCAACGCCCCAAGGGGCTGCGCTAATTTAGGAAAAGCGCGCAGAGCGTTTTTGTAATATATTTTTTGCAAAACGTTTTCCGGCAGTCCCAGGCCATAAAAAGAACCTTCAAATTCCGGCGTGCTCATCTCTTCTTTAGCGTGTAAAAAGCGCCATTCCATCAGCCATTGTTTTTCCAATCCGTGTGCAAGTTTCATATCGTCCGGGGATGTGATGAAATAATCCGTGGCGTATAAAATACGATCCTGATAGCGGATGAAAAAATCCCGCACCTTTTCCCAATCCGCTCTGGCCTGATACATTAAATGGTTAATCCGGGCGGCCGTATCCACATAGGCTTTGGGGAAGGATTGTAGAAATTGTGCCACCACATCTACATCCCATTCCATGCTGCCGAGATGTGCCTGAATCGTTACCAGATTGGAATGCTTTTTAAGCCTGCGATCGCGGGCGGCAATAAGCGACTCGTAAGACGGCATATCCGGGAATAAATACATGTGTTGTTGCGGATGCGCCGTAAAAAATTCACGGTCGTAACGCATGGTCATTTCTTCCAACGGCAACCAGCAATTTTTCGGTTCGGCCTGATGCATCATTAATGGAATATTTTCCCGTTCCAAGAAATTAAAGACAGGGTCCAAACGCGAGTCGTCAATTCCGATCAAATCCCCCTGTGCGTCCCGCACTGTCATGCCGATATTTTTCCAGATTTTCACTCCAATGGCGCCCTGATAAAGCGCTTCCCGTATAGAAGCAATCGTTCGCTCTGTCCAGTCTGCTTCCAACCAGTTAACCATCGAAAAACTGGCAATAAACCGAAGCTGCTCACCTGCTTTAAGATATAATTCCCTGGCTATGGTTAGTTGTTGGGAAACTGTACCAAATTCCGGAAAATCCACGTTTACGGTAATCAATTGGAAATTATTATTTTGGGCCAGCCTTAACACATATTCATTTGGCACATTAAAGTGTAAATGCGCATCCATTTTCCGAAGTGTTTTAAATTCCATTTACAAAAAGGTTCCGTTTTGGATGAATATAGGTGGCGATTAATAGACGATTACAAATTTACCGGTTTTTTGGCCCAGTGGGCTATCCACATGGTAGAAATACAGGCCAGGGGCCACTTCCTGTCCGCTTTCCGATAAAAGGTTCCACGATTCCGTGCTTCGTTCCGCCGATTGGTGTTTAAGGGTTATTATTTTTTCAACAGAAGCATTATAAATGATGATACTGCACTGTTCTGGCAAACCGGTAAAATCAATACGTCGCTCACCAATACCCATTTCCCATTCTGCCCTGTCAACATACGGATTAGGAACCACCCGTACACTATCAAGAGAAGATTTGGCAAGCGGGGCATTGGGAATAACTTCCACGGTATTATCTCCGGCAATACTGGCATCCGTAGAAATGGAATTTTCTATAGGCGCTTTAGACGGGCCTCCCCGTGTGTACGAGGTAACGGCATATTTGTATTTATAACCATTCTTCACCTGATTATCCACATAATAATTCATGGTATCGCCATTGATTACCTTACGCAATGGTTCCAGACCTGAATCCGTTCCCAAATTAAATCCGGGGACCAAAGGATTTACTCCTTTAACACCGTCTTTGAGATCAAATATTTCCATCGGTTTAAAGGCGCTGACATCCCCGTAAATATCCCGAATAGGTTGTCCCCAGGTTACGCCATTATCCTCTGATTTGTATATTCGATAGCCTTCAAACAAAGAATCTTGTTCCGATTCTCTGCCCCATAGCAATTCAACTTTTTGATCCCCCTTAATCACATTTACTTTAGGGGACGGGGGAGGCGCTATCACGTGCCATTTATCATGATAAAGTTGTATTACCTGGTCTGCGTTTTTAAATAAATCTAATTTTGAAACACCAAAAACGGTTGCTACAATAAGTGTATCCATTTCACCCGGTTCCAAAGTAAACGGCCCGGCTGACATAATTTGAAGTGGTTCGCTTTCGGCTTCGAAATAATCCTTACCATCAAAGGTATCATCGATGCCATCACCATCCGTATCGCGCGGATCATTCTTATTTGCTAAATTATAACTATAAAACTCTACTTTCCGTGCTCCATTGCCAATATTACTTGTTTGTGCATTGTAATTAGAAACCGCATCGTACCCGGTTACACCCAGCTCTTCACCGGAATCGGAATGAGGCGTTTTCAACGTCACTGTTCCGGCCCAGGCTATATCGCTTGCTGTAAGTGTTCCGCCGGTCGGCGATGTTTCGATACCATCCTGATCCCAGCTATATGCAAATTGACGTTCACGGTCATAAAAGCATTTATCCCCGTCATCGCCCCATCCATTAGGCGGATTGAATGAAGCAATAAAGGCATAATCACTCCACACAGCGAGATAGGTTTTAGTAATGGGTGTATGCCCCATATTGCGCACCACAAACTGCCAAACAATAAAGTCTTCGTAATATTTCCCACTCCAGGCCATACCGCGGGTAATGGTTTGTACAGCCAGCCAGCGTTCGGGCGGTACTTCCGCCAAATGATCAATAGCATAGCAAACGGAATAACTTTCCTGTTCGCCTATTTGTTGCCCATTTGGACCGGCGCCGGGCCAGCCGCTAATACTATCTTTTAATACCGGTACTTTGGGAAGGCCAGGAGACGTTGTAGGAATACGATTTTCATAATCCTGTGTGATCTTGTAAAAATAGTCGGGTAAATAATCGGGAAAGCCACCTGCCGGCCATGTGTCAGGATCATCACTCATTGCTGCACGGTCACCGTTTACAAATTCCACATACGGATCAAAATGATCCGGGTCCCAGTAATCTGCAGGCCCTTCGGTCATCCCGGCATCCACGCAGACTTTATTATCGGGATTCACTCCACCGGCATCTTCCTGATAACCACCAATAATAAAAGCCACATCTGTACCGTAATTAATCCCTGATCCGGCGGGGTATTCAAATGCGGGTGGCATGGCAAAAATAGTATTCTGAAAATTGCCATTACAAAGCTGATTTGCGTTACTGAATTTTGTACGTACTTTATTTATATCAAAAATATTCCAGCGAATATTTTCACGCTGTGCGAGGACCCAAAGTGGGCTTAGTAAAATAACGAACAGAAGTATGAATTTCTTGGACTTCATTATGTTCTCCGATTTTTCGTATCCTGTTTAATACGTTCTTTCAGGGCATTGGACGAATGGCCACATCCCAGGGCGCTGTGCCGCTAATGGAAAATGCACGTAACACTTTCAGCGTTTCGGGCTGAAGAATTAGTAATTTTGCTGGATTATCCCTCTGCGTGGCAACAAGAAATTCTCCGCTGCCAAACATTTCCAGCCCCTGAAAGTTTAAGCGGGTTATTTGCCTTTCCACTGTTTGGGTGCTAATCTGCACCCGGCTCAGCTCACCGCTGCTGGCGCCCACATACACATAATCACCATATACAGTCAGGTCGCTGTTATTGCCGGATTTTGCTTCGTATCCCAAATCCAATATCGTTGCCACACTACCATCAGCTACTTTAATAAAGGCCAGTTTACTACCGCGAAATTCACGTGCCATCACATAATCTCCGGCAGGAGAAGCCGCAAGACGCACAGAGTAACTATAGTCTGCAATGGTTATAGTTTCTTCCATTGTATTGTCAGACGTATTTACTACCCAGATACTGTTATCTTTGGCGCTGCCTACATAAATTTTGGAATAGTCGGGTAAAATAGCCATTCCTTTGGGGATATTGGGTAAAGCGATGGAAGCGACAGCTGTTTCGCTGGTTAAATCAATTACGGTAATTTTTTTTGCCGATTGATTCACCACATAGGCTTTATCCGGGGCGACCACAATTTCGGCTGATTTTTTTATGGGTGAACCATCAAAATTGCTATCAATCGTTTTTTCGAGTTGATAGGTATCTGTATCAAAAAAGTAAATTTTGCTGTTAGAAGAATTATAATCGGACATGATTAATTTAGAGCCGTCACGAGTAAAGGCCATTTCCAATTGCCGGCCAAATCCAGTAATATCCGCTGCCGTATCCGCCACAAACTTATTATTCTGAAGTGTTATTTTTGTTAAAATATCTTCGGACCCATTGGAAATCAATATATCCGGCATACCATTTTGGGAATAAACACCGTCTGTGATAAATTCGGTTTCTGTAACCACTAATGTATCTTTATCGATTCCATTGCCGTTTACATCTTTTACCCTTGCACGCAATTTGGTAAAATATTCATGGGCCGGAAGCAAATCATTCTCTGGTTGAAAAAAAATATCATTATCGATAGCGGTAAAAGTTCCGTTTACCGAAATTGTTTTTTCTTCATCTTCATAAAGCATAAAATTGCCAGGGAAAGTTGCAGCATCCATGGGCTCATCAAAACGCAGTTGAATACCTGCACTTCGATCATAGGCAAAAGCGCTGTCTGCCGGAACTACCATAGAAGTAAAAGAAGGACGGACTTGTTCCACCGGTGTTGGTATGGCCCGGCTGTCGTGACAGGCACTTAAAATTAAGACACTCAACAAACCTGTTAAAATCATCATATTTTTCATCTTGCTCTCCGCAATTTTAATATCGTTGCGATTTGATATCCCACTCAATCCCCATTTGCTAAGGAGGAAGGTATATCTAAAATGCTAACCCAATGGAAAAACGGTTAATTGAATTCAGACGTCCCATATCGGCATACGCATAATCAATTAATAATTTTCCTACACCGGTAATTCCGTAATGAATTCCAAACCCTGCTGTTAAACCTTCTTCGTCATATCCTAATTTATATCCCGCACGCAGAAAAAGCATGGATTTGAAAGCGTATTCCATTCCGGCATTTTCACGGGCTTTGTAATCACGGGGATCGTACACATCGGCGGCTATTGTTACCCGATGATCTTTTGTACTAAGCACATCTGCCGCAAGGCCTAACCGAAAGATAAGTGGCAGCGGCCAGGAGTAGGTTTTTAACTGCGCTTCCACTTGTTTGTTGTTTTCTGTGGATACACTGGTTTCCAAATCCAGTCCGTCTAATTGCATATTAGAGCCAAAATTCGAAATTACCAACCCCATGCGTACATTGTAATCGTAATTCAGAATAAAAATTGAACCCACATCGACGGCAAAGGCCGAGGCCGATTCTAATGCCAACTTTTCACTAATATACTTGGCGGTAATCCCAAAGGAAAAGCGGTCGGTTAATTTCCGCGCATAGGAAAGGCCAATATTCAAATCCGAAGCGTCAAACACACGGCCTGTACCGTGAGGTTTGTAAATCGTGGTTTCTTCGATATCACCTGATGAAAAGCTGTTGATACTAAGGCCGATTACTCCGGAACCCGGGCCAAGAGGCATTACAAAACCAAGATAATTTAATTTTGTATCCAAGATCCAGTTAGTATAAGAAAAATTGGCCGCCATTTTGTCCTGGAAACCCAGTCCACCCGGATTCCAAAACATGGCTGTGGGATCACTAGCAATGGCCGTATAGGCGTCACCCATGGCTACTGCCTGGCCTCCTACGCCAATTTTAAGAAAATTAGCGGCCGAAGTTCCTACATGATCCAGACCGGCCAAACCAGGTCTTATAAATAACCCCATCATTAGAAAACTGAAAATGAGTAGATACTCTCTCATAGTCTTTCCTCCAAAATGCCTTTCGGCTTCTATAAAATAATAACCATTTTACCCGCAGTATCGCCCAACTGTGCAGAATGAATATGATAAAAATAGAGACCCGGAGCGATTTCCTGATCCTGTTGATTATGAACATCCCAGTATTCGAAACTTTGTCCGCCAGTATGCTCAAGGGAACGGACAAGTTCACCCGCCGCATTATAAATTCTGATTTGACAGTTTTTCGGTAAACCGGTAAATGCAATCTTACGTGATCCGGGCTCGGATTCCCAGGTGGCGCTTACAATATAGGGATTGGGAACAACCCGGACGTCTTTCAGGGTATTCATGGCCAACGGTGATGCCGGTGTAACTTCCACCGTATTATCGTTGGGAAGTGCCGGATTATTTTCCGGTGGTGTTTCCAATGGTTCTTCTAAGGAATCACCGTGGCTGTATGCCGATACCCAATAACGGTAGGTATAATTATTGCTTACGTTTAGATCGGTATACTCATAAATGGTATCGCCGGAAGCCGTAATTTTTTGGATCGGTTCAAGTCCGCTATTATTTCCAAAATAAAATAAACTATTCTGATCGCTTACGCCCACATACTCATCTTTTAGATCAAACTGATCTAAGGGGACCGGAGCAATCGGAGTTCCATTTTCATCCGTTGCATAAGTTTGGCTCCAGGTAGTGCCGTTATCTTCCGATCGGTATATACGATATCCTTCAAACAAGGGATGTGTTTCACTCTCTTTACCCCAGCGCAAGGTTACTTTTTGATCTCCGGGTACAACAGTCACTTTTGGGCTGGGTGGCGGCTTGGGTACTTTAAAATTTAATTTATACAGAGCAATGGCATTATCTACATTCAGTAAAAAATCGGCCTTACTTTGTCCAAATACGGTTGCCACAATAAAGGTATCAATTTCTCCCGGCTGCATGGCGTAAGGACCGCTCGACATAATATTATAGGGATAGCCGTATTTATAATTTTCAGTCACATTATCTGTAAAATTCCAGTAAGGCCCCTCATCTATTCCGTCGCCATTCGGATCGTCCGGATCGCCGACGTTTAGCAGGTTATACCAGTATAATTGATTTTCGAAGATGCCGTTTTCATCCGGAGTAGAGAAGAGTTTTAAACCGTCAAAGGCGTCAAAACGGGTAACGCCCATATTGCGCGGTGTTTTTAAAACCACAGTTCCGCCCCAGGCAATCTCGTACGAAGCGAGGGTATTGCCCCGGGTATCATATTCAATTCCATTCAAATCCGTTCCATAGGCTGTTTGCCGATCCTGGTCCCAGAATAACATATCGTCATTGCCTTCGCCGCCGGTTCCAAAACCGCCAAAGGGTTCAAAATCGGCCACAAACTGATAATTATTGTAGATACCAATCAAACAGGAGTCGATACGGTCACCCATATTACGTACAACAAATTCCCAGAAAATCATATCTTCATATTTGGGCAGCTTCCAGGCCATGCCGCGGGTGATGGTTTGAATATTCAGCCAGCGTTCGGTCTGTCCCGGTTCTTTTTCAGCTACATAGTCTACTGTATGCGCAATGGAAAAACTTTCCTGATCGGCCAGCAATTGCCCGTTTGGCCCGGCCCCGGGCCAGCCTGTTGCGCTATCCAACTGAATAGGAATCAAAGGTAAAGCGGCGTTTTCCGTAGGCGTTAAACTTTGCAAATCGTCCATGGAAAGATAGGTGTAATTTGGATAGTAATCCGGCCACTGTTCCGGCCAGCTCTCTGCATCGTCACTCATGGGGGTGCGATCGCCGTTTACAAAATCGGCATAAGATTCAAAATGATGCGGGTCCCAAATCCAGGCTGGGCCCTCTTCCATTCCGGTATCGAAATAAGCCCAATTATGTGGATTTTTACCCCCGGCATTGGCCTGACGCTTTCCGCCAACAACAAAGGATACCGCGCCTCCATAATTCAAATTGCTGCCAGCAGGATATTCCATAGACGGGGGCTGGGCCGGAAAGATACTGGGCTGGTTGGTCCCTGCAGCCAACATATTGGTGTTGGAAAATTTTGTGGATAATTTATTCACATCAAATATATTCCAGCGCATCAGGTTATGTGGATCTTTATTTTGCGCAAGCAATGGCACCGTTACGCTGAAAAGAAAGAATATAGTTATTAATTTAGCTTTATTCACCGAATACTCCTTCGTTTAATACGCAATGGTGAAGCCGATTCGTATATTGCGCGCCGGCCCCCAGGCTGTGGGATCACCCGTGTAATCATTTGTGGTTGAGTCATTGGCATCCACACCGGGCTTCCCTGTATCCGGATATACCCAATAGACATTCCGCTGATTAAAAATATTAGTAATATGCATAAACAAGGTTTCTTTGACGCCAAAGAAATTAAACTTTTTGTACAAATTAATATCTACATTTTTCTGCATAGGACCGCGTTCGGAATTGGGATGCAGGGCATTGGGCGAATACGGATAACCGGAACTTAGGTTTCCGATGATAGATAAACCTATTTGTGAAGAATGCAGGTAATCCAGACTAAAAGAGAATACATGGGGCAAATCCCAATCTGCCGTAAAGGTGCGGTTCTGTGGAAAAAGCGGCACATACCAGGTACTCTGTTTGCTGGCATCCACTTTGGAATAAGTGTAATTGAGAATAGCGCTAAAATTTTTGGTCATGATTGATTTAAGTGACACTTCTACGCCTTTGGCAATGCCGTAAGCGTCATTGGTAAATAACTGATAGGTGCGCGGGCCATAAATGGTTTTTAATCCGGTAAGATCCGACATATCCCGATAAAACCCGGTAATATCCAAAGAAGTCCCTTTATTAAGGGCAACCTGTACACCCACTTCATACGAGGTTGTCCGTTCCGGATTAATATTCCCATCCCCTATCTGGGTAACCTCGCCAAGGCTGTAATTTGGATATACAGACTCTTCATCATTAACTCCCTGGTTCACTAAATAATAATGTGGATATTGATAGTACCAGCCATAAGCAAAGCGAAACGCCATTTGGTCCGAAATGGGGTAGGAAACACCGAGACGGGGACTAAAATAATCTTTATATGTGGTTTTAGCCATGTCTGATTCGGTAGGCCGTAATATATCTTTCATATAATACGTTTCAGGATAAATACGATCGTAACGCAGCCCAATATTTAAAATCATTCCGATTTTATCAAATTCCATTTTATCCTGAATATATCCGCTCATATAATACGGTTTGCGCGTATAGGCCTCCCAGGCTTTCATTCGCAATTGAGTCGTATCCGCATCTTGCGCTGTTGGATTTCGTCGTTCATAATTTAGCGTATGGCGCGTAAAATCAAAACCAGCTTTTATCTGATGAATGGAATTAATCTGACCTAAAAAACTGATCTTTGCCTGGTCCGAAACCGATTTGGTATTAAACCAGACATAGTCAATACCCGATACCGAAAAAAGTTCGGGTGACATAATGTGCTTTTCTATCAAGCCTGTTTCCAGATCATCGAAAATACCAGATTTAAAATTACGCGTATAGCGGCTGAGAGAAACATCCATAAAATAATTAGTTGCAAGTGTTTGTTTGAGCTGGAGATAACCTAAATTGTATCCTATTTTTATTCGAGGCGCACCATACGGATTGTATTTAAAAAAGTGATTATATACACTTGTATTTTTATCGTTATATATTCCGCCTAAAACTATTTTTGTGCTATTGGTTATATTCCATCCCAAAGAAGCAATTCCGGAAATGGCGTCATTATAATTCATAGGTACTTTTTTAGGAGTACCGGATTTATCATATCCCTCGGTGTCACGATATTCCGGATATATATATCCAAAAAAACGACCGTCAGTGGTAAAATAACGCATCGAAACATTAGCACTGACTTTATTTCCTGTTCCCGGAATAACACCTTTATAGGACAATTCATTATTAAACGTACGCTTATTCTCTATATTAACCGAACCCAGATTGTCCGTATAGGCGCTATAAGAAAAATGAGAGGCGTTTACGGATGGTTCACTGACCATATTCATCACCGCAGACATGCCTTCACCATATTCTGCGAGATAAGTACCGGTATAGATTTGCATTTCGCTTAAACCGAGGATCGGTAAATCTTCAATAGAAAATCCGCCCCAAATGGGATTGGTTATGGATATTCCGTTAAACAGATACGCTGTTTCATTTGTTCGTCCGCCACGAAAATGAAGACCGTCATCGGGAGTAGAATTAAACTGACCGTAAGGGCCGGCCTGTTCGATACGGATAGGCACTACTACGGTTCCGGTTTGCAGACCAACCATATCCCGATAACTGGTAACCGGTAAAGTAGTTACTTTTTTTGCGTCGATTACAGACATAGTAGCGGTTAAATCTTTTTGAATCTGAGGGCGCTTAGCGGTTACTTCAATAGCCCCGGTCATATCTATGGTTTCGGGCGTTAGCGATAAGTCAATTTTCGTGGTTAAGTCCGAAGAAATGTCAACATTTTTAATGGTTTCGGTATGGAAACCGATCATGCTGTATTCTACAGAATAGCGGCCAGCCGGTATATTGACAATAAAATAACGGCCTTCCAGGTCTGTTGCTGCACCCAACAAGGTACCCTGAATAATCACATTAACGCCGGCCAAAGGCTCGCCTGTAGTTTTATCTTTTACCATGCCTGCCAGCTTGCCTGTGGTTCCTGCGAACAGCATGGATGTTAATCCAAAAATTAAAAGAGATAAAATTATTTTTTTCATAGTAAACCTCTGGCGCGAATGCGCTATTTTTGTAAAGCAATTGTTAATTTTTCTTAAACACACAAACTCTCTTAAGTATTCGAATTTCTCACAACCCTTTGCTAAAGAGAAAACTATTACTTTAATTTGGATAGAAAAACGGAAGAGCATCAAAAGATACTCTTCCGCAAAACAACCCTATTTTGTTAAAATCATTTTCTTGATTTTTACATTCTTCTCACCCTGAATCCGGTAAAAATAGAGGCCGGTAGGCGCCATTAATCCGGATTGGTTCCTTCCGTTCCAAACAACCTTATGCGTACCCGAAGTTTGAACGCCGTCATACAGTGTCGCTATTTTAGCTCCAAGAATATTATAAACGGCAATCGAAACATGCTGCGTTTTATCCAGGCTAAATTGAATCGTTGTCGTCGGGTTAAATGGATTGGGATAATTCTGAGCTAAAGAAAATCCAGATGGCTGAACAACCTGGTGGTCTTCCACACCGGTCGGATCGCCTAACGGATTACCATAATTGTAAACATTTCTGAATGAACCATCATCATTTGGAGCCACGTCATTAACCCAATCATTTGTCGGGTCTTCGGCCAATACCAGAATACCGGTCGATTCATTTTCGCCATTGGTTTCACCGATGGCGGCACGCGGTATGGCTATTTCCATTTTGTTATCATCTAAATTTACAGCAACCTGGCAACTATCACCCATTACTTCTTCAAAGCCTTCATCATTTCCATTTTGGCCGGTAAACCGAAGAATACCATAAGCCTGAGTTACTTCGAGCCCAGGATTGCCATGAGGATTAGTGATATTCACATAATAATCACCACCATTCAGCCAGTACCCCCAGGTTAAACCGGTAGAGCTGTCATTATCAACATCAAAATATAACTGAATGGGCGCAATATAACCTTCAGCGTCTTTGATAGATTCCAAATCGGTAAAGGTACCGTCTTCATTGATATCAACTCGAACATAAAGATAATCTTCATCATGCGATACATAAATATCTTTAATATCCAGTGCTGGATTAATAATATCATCCATAGTGCCATCCCAGCCGTAATCAACGCTGTCCTGTAATCCTTCTTCTTCATTAGGTGCCACGTCAAAGCGTTCCGCTTCGGTCCATTCCGACATGTCACCATCAATAACAACCGCTTTACGGCCATATCGATACACATAGCGCTCACTGCCAACTGAATTTGGAGCGGAATCCGCGTTCCATCCCGCTGTAGGATCTTCATTTAAAGAAAGGATGGCTGTAGATTCAAAATTGCCATTGGTTTCGCCAATAGCTGCACGGGGAATAGCAATTTCCATTTTATTGTCATCCAGATTTACAGCAACTGTACAACTATCATCCGGAAGCGCTTCCCACTGGCTGTCCGTACCAGAACTACCGACGAATTTATTAATACCGTATTTATGGGGTACTTCAAATCCCGGCCAGCCGTATGGAACGGATAAATTAATCCAGTAATCACCCGACGTGTACCACCAACCCCATGTGAGTCCGGTGGACGTATCACAATCGGTGTCGATAAACAATTCATTCGAAGCCTGCATTC
>JANTHG010000094.1 GCA_024762535.1 Calditrichaceae bacterium | reverse complement strand
ATTTCGGACATCTAGGAATTGACAGCGTCTTTATGGTTTGCTCTTCATCGGCATTTAGTACATATTGGCAGGAATCACAACGCGTGCGTTTAATATTGCCATGTAATTCCAATACACGCTTATTCCCTGCTTCCCAGTGTAGATTATCTACGTTTTGGGTTATTAAAGTAAAGCCTTCATACCGCGATTCCAAGTCAACGATAGCATAATGACCTAAATTGGGTTTTACATTTTTTAATATGTCTCTGCGCCATTTATAAAATTCCCAAAAAAGTTCAGGATCATTTTGAAGCGCCTGATGTGTTGCCAGTTTTTGAACATCATGCTTATTCCATAAACCATCTTTATCACGGAAGGTGGGAATACCACTTTCCGCCGATATACCAGCACCGGTCAACACTGTAATCTGGTAGGCTGGCACTAGACGTCTGAATAATTTTTCGGTAAATTTCATATTACTTCCCTATTAAACTGGTTTAAGTCGCGCTGTAAAATGGCGAAGAAATTCTGGTTCATATTCAATAGCATAGCCATGAATATGATTTCGATCTTCAAAAATTTCTCCCAGCGATTCAGATACATACTGCATATGCATGCTGGTATAAACCCGGCGAGGAATAGCTAAGCGAACAAGTTCCAATTCCGGGTAGATTTCTTTACCTGTTTTCGGGTTTTTTGTTCCAAACATAAGGCTTCCAATTTCAACAGCACGGATTCCGGCACGTTTATACAGTTCTACAACTAAAGCTTGTCCAGGAAATTCCCTTTGAGGAATATGGGGTAAAAATCGCTTGGCGTCAATATAAACAGCATGGCCACCAACCGGTTGAATAATAGGGATATCCTGTTCCAGCAACATTTCACCGAGAAAACGGGTTTGTTGGATACGAAACTGTAGATAATCTTCGTTCAGAACTTCCTTTAAACCGCGGGCAATGGCTTCCAAATCACGTCCGGCAAGGCCACCGTAGGTCCGGAATCCCTCAATGAGGATAAGCATATTGGTCACCTTTTGTGCCAGTACATTGTCGTTCATAGCCAAAAAACCGCCAATATTTACCAAACCGTCTTTTTTGGCGCTCATGGTGGCACCATCCCCGTAGCTGAATAATTCATTGGCAATTTCCATGATGCTTTTATCAGCATAGCCTTCTTCACGTTCTTTAATAAAATAGCAGTTCTCGGCAAAACGGCAGGCATCGAAAAACAAGGGAATACCATGTTTATGGGCTACGTTACTTACCGCTTTAATATTTTCCATGGAAACAGGTTGGCCGCCTCCGCTGTTGTTGGTAATGGTAATCATGATGAGTGGGATATGCTCTTTTCCATAGGTGGTGATGGCCTGCTCGAGCTTGTTTATATCAACATTGCCTTTGAAAGGATGCAAAGAATCAGGCTCGAGGCCTTCGTCAATAACGCAATTAAGCGCTGTGGCGTTGTGATATTCGATATTAGCGCGGGTTGTATCAAAATGGATATTATTAGGAACCACATCACCCTCTTTTACCACTGTCGAAAAGAGCAGGTTCTCCGCTACCCTGCCCTGATGGGTGGGAATCACATTTTTAAAACCAAATATTTCACGCACTACGGATTCAAAATGGTAGTAATTTTTACTGCCTGCATAGGATTCGTCACCCAGCATCAGTCCGGCCCATTGATTGTCGCTCATGGCAGAGGTGCCGGAATCGGTTAGTAAATCAATAAAAATAGAATCTGCCGGCAACAGAAAGATGTTGTAACCCGCTTCTTTAATCAGCTGCTCACGTTCTTCACGTGTTGTTGTTTTAATAGGCTCAACTACTTTTATGCGAAATGGTTCTGCAGGAAATTTCATTTCTACCTCTTTAGTGGATTCGGTTCTCGGTTTCCTTGTTGAAAAAGTGCATATTTTCTGTGTCGCATGCAAGGTAAATATTTTGCCCAATGTTGAATTCGGTCAGTACGCTGGTGCGAAGGGCAAAGCGCAATGTTTCTGTTTTTAGATGTAAATATATTTCTGAACCTAAGGGTTCAATTACTTCAAGTGTTGCTTTAAAACCAGTAGGTTTGTCCGAAATCCTTAGGTGCTCTGGGCGAATGCCGAGCAGTACGTTTTGGTTTTCTAGCGCTTTTAATTCATTGCTGTTATCAGCAAGGGGGATCAGAAAATCAGAGTGCGTAAACTGAAGTCCCTTTAAATTTTCAATGATCCCAGAAAAGAAATTCATAGCGGGGCTTCCAATAAATCCACCTACAAAACGGTTAATTGGTTGGCTATATAGATGTAAAGGTGTATCCGCTTGCTGCACCAAACCATCTTTCATAACAACTATACGGTCTCCCATGGTCATCGCTTCAACCTGATCATGCGTTACATAAATCATTGTAGTTTGCAAACGATGATGTAGCTTTTTTATTTCCAAACGCATTTGGACCCGTAATTTGGCATCTAAATTACTCAAAGGCTCATCAAATAAAAAAACTTTAGGTTTACGTACTATCGCCCTACCCAAAGCTACACGTTGCCGTTGACCTCCGGATAGTTCTTTAGGCTTTCTATCTAACAAATCGGATAATTCCAATAATTCAGCTGCTTCCTGCACCCGCTCATCAACTTGTGGTTTGGCTATTTTACGCAGGGTGAGTCCAAAGGCCATATTTTCATAAACTGTCATGTGAGGATACAGCGCGTAATTTTGAAAAACCATGGCGATATCGCGATCCTTGGGAGATACGTCGTTTATTATACGATTGCCTATTTTCATGGTTCCGGAAGAAATCTCTTCCAGGCCGGCAATCATACGCAGTAAAGTGGATTTACCGCAACCTGATGGACCTACAAGCACTAAAAATTCCTTATCCAAAATACTAAGGTTCACTTCCTTTACAGCATGAACAGTATCATTGTATATTTTATTGATATTCTGTAATTCTAATGAAGCCATATAACTCCTAAATTAGACTAAAGAGAATGTTTGGTAAAATAGAGTTGATAATTAATCCTAACACACATAAAAAAGTAATTCTATTCAGTTGCAAAATAACGTTAAGGGCAAAATAACGATTGATAAATAATTTTTTTAAGGAGTGTACACTCATGGCAGCCATTTGGCTTACAATGGCAAAATATGCAAGCATAAGCCAGACAGCGGCATAAAATCCATTCTGGTAGGTAAAAAGTTTTAAGTAACAAAGATGATCGAAAAAAAATGGAAGATTTCCTATTCCTGCGAGAAGGGCCAGACCGATTGCTATTAGAGAAATAAAAATGAAAAGGAAATGACCTGTTTTATTCCTTTTTTTCTGAACGATCCAAAAGGCTATATATACAAAAATCAGCAGCAGGCCTAAAATGAAAGAGAGTTGCTTTGATATTATAGGTAAGAAAGTAGTGGTTTTAAAGGTATAAGCAGGTAAAATTAAATAATAACCTGCCTGAAGATACAGTATTAGAGAAATGCTCAAATCTACTAAAATAAAAAGGTGGAAATAGAACAATACTTTATTAAAATAATCTTTACGAGCAGGCGGTTTGATTTCCTCAGCGGCATGAATAAAGAACATAAATAATAAATAAAAAAGACTAAATAGTCCTTCAGTGATCAGTAAAGGAATCTGAAAGGAACCGGAAGCCGAATTAAAATGGAATCCATCTACTATCTGCTGCGGGAATGAAACAAAATATAACAATCGAGTTAGAAAGATCGTTAGAATAAAGAAATAATAGATTTTGCGATAAAGGGTAAACTTTTTATGGAAGTCATGTAATTTATCAGTATGAACAGTGATATCCTGTTTCATCCAGGCCGATATGGAAAGAAAGAGCGCAGAAAGGATTAATGAAATTATTAGCGTATAATCGAAAAACACAATTTACCTTTTACGCAAAATAACACAAGATTATCTAAATAAGGATTTAAATGTTAATCTTATTTTTTCATAAGCGGTATCAATATCACTTTGTTCTATAATTAACGGTGGAATAAAGCGGAGTGTATTTCCTCCAGCAATATTAAACAGCAAACCATTTTTAAAAGCTGTATCCATAATATCTAAAGCGTTATTCCGGACTTCAACTCCCAACATCAAGCCTTCACCTCTAACATCGGAGACGATGTCACTAAAATCATTTGCTAATTCATAGAGCAACCCTTTAAAATAGCTCCCCTTTTGCTGGATCCTGTCCAAAAAAAGTTTTTGAGAAATTATTTCAACAGTAGCCAGTCCGGTTGCACAAGCTAAAGGGTTACCACCATAGGTCGTGCCATGTTGGCCACTCAGGAAAACATCCTGGAGTTTTTCATTCACCAAAAAAGCGCCAAGCGGTAAACCGCCCCCCAATCCTTTGGCTGTTGCAATAGCATCCGGGATTAGTCCGGTTTGTTCATAATAATAAAAACTACCGGTTCGCCCGACACCGGTTTGGATCTCATCGGCAATCAGAAGATATCCGTATTGATCCCGTCCGGCTTTCATGGCTTCTAACATAAAGCGAGATACAGGGCGTACACCTCCTTCGCCCGTAATGCCTTCATAAAAAACGGCGAGAGTATTTTCGTTAATGGCCGCCTCGAAAGCGGCGGTATCATCAAAGGGAACTTCTATAATGTTAGGAAGCAGGGGCAAAAAATGTTTTTGATGCTTTTCTTGCATGGTGATGGAAAGCGCCCCAAGAGAACGGCCATGAAAGCTGCCAGAAAAGGCGATAATTTCTTTTTTATTATGCTCATTTCCCCACTTTTTTACCAATTTCAGCAAGCCTTCTATGGCCTCGGTTCCGCTGTTTGTGAAAAATAATTTGGAAAACGGAGTAAGTGCAAGTAGTCGTTCTGCCAGATCCACTTGTACATCCTGTACAAAATAATTACTTAAATGCAGGTTTCGTTTAACTTGTTTAAGAATCGCCTCGTTAATGGCAGGATGCTGATAACCAAGTGCGTTTACTGCGATACCGGCCAGAAAGTCGAGATAGCAGGTGCCGTCTTTATCGTATAAATAGACACCTTTTCCTTTATCCACATCAATGTGAAAAGGCTTATAAACAGGAATGTAACTTTTCTGGGCTCTGGGAAACAAATCCATAATCATCTACATATTTTGAAGGTATGTTAATTTTTCTTTGGCATCGAACAATCGTTGGGAATCAGGGTAATTTTCTGTAACCTGTTCTAAATATTGTTTTGCCTGTGCTGGTTTGTCGGCTGAAAGCATATTTAAAGCT
Source organism: Calditrichaceae bacterium (assembly GCA_024762535.1). Lineage (GTDB taxonomy): Bacteria > Calditrichota > Calditrichia > Calditrichales > Calditrichaceae > JANTHG01. The sequence continues at coordinate 6,787 of JANTHG010000094.1, read as the reverse complement.
GCAAGATAGAGATAATTTGGCGCTTCAACAAATTGGGGTGCAGCATCTTTCGCTTTTACGTAAAAGTTGGCAGCCTCTTCATATTTACCCTGTTTTTCCATACAAGCGGCATATCCGGCATAACCGGCGGCCAAGAGTATTTCACTCCCACTATAAGAATTTATAAATGACTGGTACGCTTCTGCAGCCTGTTCTATATTTCCCTGCTGATATTCCAGGTTGCCCAATAAAAATAAACCTTGTTCGGATGCTTCGGTACCGGCATATTCATCTTCCAACCGGGTTAACAAGGCTTTTGTTTTACTATAATTCATATTTTGAAATTCTATTTGAGCTTCACCTAGGATAGTGAAAGATTCTTCTTTTGTTTGAGAGTGGATATAACTGTAAACCATAATTAAAATAAACAGTCCGAACACAAGGCCTGTGATAATGGATACCTGCTTAAGATTGTCTTCAATATAAGCACGGGTTGTCATTGCTGTTTTTACAAATTTATCTTCCTTTAATTCCTTTTTAGTCAGTTTCTTTTGTGGCTTTAACATAGCTTTTCCTTTATGCACTTTCAGGGTTAACAATTTAATAATTAATATATTATACGTACACTTTTTCAATTGAAAATCAAATACTAAATATAACCAGCGGGGTGTAAAGAATCAAATATTAAAAAATGGCGTAGAGTAAAAAAAGTACCCCTGGAGAGATTCGAACTCCCGACACAAGGCTTAGGAAGCCTCTGCTCTATCCGGCTGAGCTACAGGGGCATTGGAATGGAGCTAAATTTAGGTGTATTCCAAAGATAAGGCAAAAAAAAATTAGAATGCAATCAGTGATTCAACCGTTTGTCCGGCAAGTTTTGCCCGGCCTTCGAGAAAGGTTAATTCGATTAAAAAGAGAATGGAATCGAGTTCTACATCGCAGCGTTCAATCAGCTTTACGGCTGCCGCTGCAGTTCCGCCGGTTGCCAGTAAATCGTCTATCAGGCAGACCGTGCTTCCGGGCTTAAAGGCATCCTGGTGAATTTCAATGGTATCTGTGCCATATTCCAGATCATAGCTTTGGGAATAGGTTTTGTAGGGTAATTTACCCGGTTTACGAATGGGAACAAAGCCACAGCCGAGCTTTAGTGCAAGGGCTGCGCCAAAAATAAAACCGCGCGATTCGATTCCCGCAATGTAATCCACAGACTTCCCTTTTAATTTGGAAGCTAATAATTCAATTGACTGGTCAAAAAAATGCGCATCCTGTAATAAGGGCGTGATATCTTTAAACTGGATTCCTTCTTTGGGGAAATCCGGTATGGTGCGAATGGCCTGTTTAATGCCCTGAATGGGTTCCATGGCGCTCCTTTTAATATGTAACTTCAAACCCGTGGTACATACGTTCACTATGCACTATTTCCTTTTGAATGCTTTCCACAAGAGAAAACGAGGGACCTTTTTGGATATCCAAAAAGAATCGTTCTAATTGATCCTTATTGCCCTGTGCCAGGATTTCAACGGTTCCGTCCGGTCGATTTTTCACATACCCGTGAATGCCGATTAGCTGAGCCGTGTTTAGGGTGAACCAGCGAAAACCCACACCCTGAACCCGACCGTACACAACATATTTAACCGTTTGTTTTTCCAATTAAAAATCCAAATGTGTCAACAGCTCTTTAACCGCTTCTGCGGGACTGTTTACATTAATAATTTGTTCGGAAATATCCCAGGTGTGCAGACCTGTTACCGGTTTATTCATCTGAAGGGCAAAAGCCAACTCAGACAAGGTCCCAAATCGTCCGCCCACGGCAATCAGGCCAACAGCTGCGCGTACCACCAGCGCATTGCGCATAATCCCCATGCCGGTTGGAATAACGATATCCAAATAGGGATTTGCCAACTCCGCAGTTTCCTGCGGAAGCAGCCCTACGGTTAATCCCCCATTTTGCCGGCATCCCTTAGCAGCCGCTTCCATCACGCCGCCCAAACCACCGCAGACCAATCCTAGGTGGTGCGCGGCAATTTCACTGCCTACCTGTCGGGCAAGATCATACGTGGCCTGGTCGCATTCACCGGCGCCAATTACGCCAATAAGCGGACGCTGAAATGTTTGCACAAAAGCCTCTACGGGGTTTAGGGATATAAGCGCTGCATTAAGCGTGGATATGGTATGGTTTCACGGACATGGCGGATTCCTGTAATCCAGGCCACGGTACGTTCAATGCCCAGACCAAAGCCGGAATGCGGTACGCTACCGTATTTACGCAAATCCAGGTACCATTTAAACGCTTCTTCAGGCAGATTGTGTTCATGGATACGGTTCAATAACGTCTCATAATCGTCTTCACGTTGAGAGCCGCCAATAATCTCGCCATACCCCTCGGGCGCCAGCATATCCATCGCCAAAGCGGATTCCGGTTCCTGCGGGTCGCGTTTCATGTAGAAAGCTTTAATGGCTGCCGGATAGTGATGCACAATTACCGGGCGATCAAACTGTTCCGAAATAATGGTTTCATCTGCGGCACCGAAGTCGTCTCCGGGAATAAACTCTGAGCCGTGTTTTTTCAGAATGTCAACCGCTTCGTTATAATGAATTTTGGGGAAAGGCGCTTTAATTTGTTCCAGTTTGGAGATGTCGCGTTCCAGGGTGAGCAGTTCGGGCATGCGATGTTTTAGAACACTTTGTACCAGATGCGAAACAAACTCTTCGGCAAGCTGCATATCATCCTGTAAATCAAAATAAGCAACTTCCGGTTCAATCATCCAAAATTCGGTTAAATGGCGGCGGGTTTTGGATTTTTCCGCACGAAAAGTAGGTCCAAAGCAGTACACTTTGCCAAAGGCCATGGCGCCGGCTTCGGCGTATAACTGTCCGCTTTGAGTCAAATAAGCGCTGCTGCCGAAATAATCGGTTTCGAACAATGTGGTAGTGCCTTCCGCAGCATTGGGTGTAAAAATGGGTGAATCCACCAGCGTAAAATCACGGTCGTCAAAAAATTCCCGTGCGGCATGAATGATTTGATGACGAATACGCAGGATAGCATGCTGGCGTTTGGAACGCAGCCATAAATGACGGTGGTCCATCAAAAAATCGGTGCCATGCTCTTTTTTGGTGATGGGATAGTCATGCGCCAATTGAACAATCTTCAGGTCTTTAACCTGTAATTCAAAACCGAGCGGTGACCGTTTGTCGGCCGTTACCGTTCCCGTCACTTCCAGAGAGCTTTCCTGTGTGAGCGCGTCCGCATCGGCAAATACCTGTTCGCTCACGTCATTCCTGAAAACGACACACTGAATAATAGCGGAACCATCACGCACCAGTAAAAAACGCAACTTACCACTGGAACGTTTATTGTAAAGCCAGCCCTTAATGGTCACTTCCTGACCTTCGAAGGCGGATATTTTAGAAATCTGAGCACGTTGAGCCATATTTTCCATTCCGGTTTGTAAGTGAATAGGAATAAATTAATTAGCGGGAATTTAACGCTCAGGGCAAATGATAGCAAGTTGTGGATGGTTATTAATTGAAGTTATGCTTAAAATAAAAAAAGCCTTCCCCGTTTTCGGAGAAGGCTTAAAAAGAATAAAAATTTTATCTTAGGGCATTAATTGCCTGATCAATTCTGCTGATGATATCTGAAAGGGGTAAAGTGTTGTTCTGAGTTGTCAAATCCATTAAATAAATATCAAAATCACCATCCCGATTGGAATGAAAAAGAATTTTAGACCCATCCGGAGAAAATACCGGATTTAGATCGTCGGCCTGATTTGAAGTTAAGCGCTGTTGAGATGACCCATCTGCATTCATCATATATATCTCATAATTACCATCGCGATCCGAGAAAAAGGCAATTTTGTCACCGTTTGGTGAAACAGCAGGAGCGGCATCTTCGGCTTCGGGATTGAAAGTTATCTGTCGTAAATTTTCACCTTTCATATCCATACGAAAAATAGCTTTATTACCATTACGGTTGGAATCAAAAAAGATTACTCCTTTTTCTTCAGTACTTCCAGGTACTATTGCCGGGCTGCCACTATTAGCATCTGCATGTGCTAATTCCAGCTGAAAACGTCCATCTGCTTCCATAGTGTAAATATTACTAAAGAGCTGATAAAATGGTACATCTCGTAAATCACTTCGTTCGGAAACAAAAGCTATAAATTTGCCATTATCGGAAAAAGAAGGATGCCAATCATCCGAACCGTTAGTTGTTAAATTGGTAATTCTACCGTTTTGGAAGTTTTTCATAAAAATATCGCGAAGCTTTTGGGTATAAGGAACATCTCTGTGATCTTCCTCGGTGGAAGTATAAACGAGTGTCTGGCCATCCGGAGAATAAACAGGACCTTCTTCGTGGGCTGTTGAATTAATCAGTGCTTTACTTTCACCTGTGGCTATATCAAACTCATAGATGTCCCAATTCCCATTTTGGTCGGTCTGGTAGGCAATTTTAGAACCATCAGCAGTAAAGGAACCAAAGGCCTGATGTCCTTCTCCACCAATAATTTTTTCCACAGAAAACGCATCAACAAATTTAGGGGCAATGCGATCCTGATATGAGGAACCATCCAAGCTCTGTAAGATTTCTTTATAAGCGGTAAAGGCTTTTAGTTTATCACCGGCATTCATAGCGATTTCAGCATATTGGTATTTTGTCTCTGAATCATTCGGGTCCAAGGCTAAGGCTGGTTCAAGAGTTTTCATGGCCTCTAAAGAATGGCCGGCATTTTCGTAAATTTCAGCTAATTGTCTGCGATAAACAGGATTATTGGGATTATCACTTATTTTTTCTTGCAAATCCTGAATTCGAGCTTGTTCTTGAGCATCATCAACAACTACACCGTTGCCATTTGAAGTTGCTTTATCTGAGCTGCCGCAGGAAAGCAAAAACAAAATGGCTAATAAGCTGGCAAAGGACAATAATGTTCTCATACGAAAAACTCCTTATTGGATCTGTTTAATACGTTTTTTAGCTTCTTTTTTTAGTATCAAATCTATACCGGGTCTACGAATAATTTCTTCATACATTCTGATTGCATCATCTATTCGGCCTAATTTTTCGTAACTTTGACCGGAATAGTAAAGAGCACTGGCTTCCCATTGTAATTTTGTTTTTTTTGAAAGTAACGGAATTTTCACGAATTCTGCAATGGCATTTTCATATTGTCCACCCTTTAATAGAGCTTCGCCAATATAAAACTGAATTTCAGGCTCGCGATCTGCATCTGCTTCCAATTTAATTTTCTTTAAATACTCGACTGCATTTTGAAATTGATTAAGATTTATATAAGCCTGGGCAATAATTATTTTTTTATCCAACAAATCATCGGCAGTAGGATAGGTTTTTACATATTCACGTGCCAGGGCTTGTGCCGCGTCCCAGAACCCAGTTAAGGTGTATGTTTTAATAAGGTTTGAGGTAATGTTCTTACCTAGCTCTTGATCATGATTAGCTTTGAGTGCATTTTTGAACATGATAATAGCATTGTCGTATTTTTCGGAGCGGAAGTATAAATTCCCTAGCGTATTCAATGCTGCGGAAAGCCGGTCACTTTGTGGATATTTATTATAAAATTTAGTCAAAATTTTGAATGCATCTTCAATATGGTTCAAGGAAATATGAATCAATGCAAGCATATAATCTGCATCGTCTGCAAATTCGGACGACTTGTATTTCTTTTTAACACTATTTAAAATGCGAACAGCTTTATCATATTTTTTATTTTTACGATAGTAATCAGCCAATTCCACACTAAATCTTGCCGATGATATTTTTTCAGACGTAAACTGCTTATTATGCTGTTTAATCGCTTTTTTACTATCAGCAATTTTACCTGCCCGAATTAAGGACACAATATATTGTTCCGACAGGTTTGCTGCTTTAGCCTGTTGCTTGGAGAATAAAGGTATCAAGGCACTGTAAACATTTGCTGCCTGTTCATATTTCTTTTGCCTAAAATATAATTCTGCTAAATAGGTTTGCGCCTGCCGATATATGTCGGGCTTAATATTTTTAATGCTTAAGAATTTTTCTTTAGCAGTGTCAAATTGCTTCATTTCGAAATACAAAGTTCCCAGTTTAAGCAAAGCTTCATCACGAAATGAGCCATTGACACTAAGTTTTAAATATTTTTGAAAATAAGTCAACGCTTCTAATGATTTACCTAAGCCATCGTATGATACGGCCAAATAATACATTTTATCAAAATCCGAATCGGATAAAAATTCACGACTTAAAACAGCATCGGTCAAAAAAAGATTATTTAACATGGGCTTAATCAATTGTACAGCTTGCTGATATTTGCCCGATTGAACCAGAACACCTGGCAAACGTTTAGTAACCTCTGCGGAAACCGAAGCATAACCATATTGTTTTAAGAGCTTGGCGTATAAAATATATGCTTCGGCATACTTCCCTTTTGTTTCATAATCAGAAGCAACCTCAAAAAGTGCTTCGGCAGCCATGTGTGCATAGGGGAATTCCGACGCAATTCGTTTAAAATAAGTAATAGCTTCCGAGGGCTTTATCATATTTAAATACTGGGCGTATTCAAAAAGATAATCAGGTAAGTGTTCAGAATCAGCATATTTTTTTATGAGTAGCGTAAAATATTTTATGGAATCCTTTGTTTGAGTGGAGTCAAAAGCTTGATTAGCAGCTAAAGTATGCAGCCACTCTTCCAAAAAGGGGCTGGCGGGGTAGGTTTGTATAAAACCTTCGATAATTTTTTTTTTGAACGCTCAAACTAAGCGTATCGGCATTTTGTGAATTTTGAAACAGAAGCCAAGCTGCTTCATCCGGCTT
>JANTHG010000093.1 GCA_024762535.1 Calditrichaceae bacterium | reverse complement strand
TCTTCTTCTGTTTTTTTGCGGAAGATTTCCTCGAGACGATTCAGTAAATCATTTGCTTCCCCGGAAAGTTGTTCTTTTTTTACATAGGAACGCATATGTTTAAAATCCGAATTACAGGCACATTGATACTGAAAATGGTGAGACTGCAGGTAAGCATTAAACTGTGCCTTAACCGAATCGTTCACTACCGGGTGTGTTTTCCAGCCCGGATGCTGTTGGTGATACTGTACGGCAAAATCGAAAATCATATTGCCGCGAATCAGCTGCATCAACGGTAAACTAATAGAATCACCGGTCACTTCCACATCCGGATACACTCCGCCTTTGTCCAACACCTTGCGTTTATTTTTAGTGAAAAAAATGTGTTGTTGGACTTGCAGGGAATCGTGTACAATAACCTCGCTTCCCTCGGCGTAATCTTTCTTTTGGATGCAGCGACCGCTGGGAATATAATATTTGGCAGTGGTCATCTTCAGTTTGACCTGTTTATGGCGGTCTAAAGTAAACACTTTTTGAACCAACCCCTTTCCAAAAGTATCCTCTCCCACAATCACAGCACGGTCTAAATCCTGCAGAGCGCCGGAAACAATTTCCGATGCGCTGGCGCTGCCGCCATTCACTAAAACCACAAGTGGAACGTCCGGTAAAATAGGGTCGTCTGTGGTATAAAATTTATATTCTTTTTCCCGGAATCCTTTGGTGGACACCACCAGCTCATTTTTAGGAACAAAAATATTTACGATTTTCACAGCCGATTCCAGCAGGCCGCCCGGATTACCGCGCAGGTCTAAAATAAAACCTTTTAAGGGCGCTTCATTCTGCAGAGTAGTAATAGCCGATTTAACTTCCTCAACGGCCTTATCCGTAAAACTATTTAGACTTACATAAGCGATACCCGGTTTCAGAAACCCGCTGTATCCCACATCCTTGAGCACAATTTGCGCGCGGGTTAAAGTGATGTCCAACGCTTCGCTTAAACCGGGCCGGATAATGGTCAGTGTAACCTGTGTACCAATTTTGCCGCGTAACTTTTTGGACACATCGTTTACATTCATACCTTTGGTTGTAGCGCCGTCCACTTTATCAATAATATCACCGGCCCGGATGCCACTGCGCTGTGCGGGTGAATTGTCAATGGGTGCAATGACCGTAATGCGTTTATTGCGCAAACCTATTTCCATCCCCAGGCCGCCGTATTTACCGGTAGTCATAATTCGTAACTGCCGCTGGCCGTCCTCTTCGAGAAAAACCGTGTACGGGTCCAGTTCCGATAGCATCCCGTTAATACCGGCGCGAATCAACGGATACGGGTCTATATCTTCCACATAGCGCTGACTCAGTTGTTCGTAGACCTGTTGCATATATTGCCAGCCTGTTTTAAAGCGGGCATAATAGTCCTCTTTTTCATCCGCCCAGGCCCTAGGACCGGCCAATACAACAAATAATATGGTCAGAGACAAAATATAGCGCATACGTCTCATAGTAGTTATGCTCCTTTTTCCTGAATAATCTGAATAATTCGCTGATGAATATTTTCCACTGAATCCTCAGCCTGTAAAGCAATAAAACGCTCCGGATAGGCCCGGGCTAGTTCCAGATAGCCTTCGTGTACACGTCGATAAAATGCTTTTCCCGCCTCTTCTAAGCGGTCTGTCGTGCGGCCGCTCGCTTCCCTGCGTTTGTATGATTCTTCGGGTTCTAATTGTAAAAAGAACGTCCATGCCGGCATTAAGCCTCGGGTAGCAGCCCGGTTTATTTGCTGCACCATTTCCGCATCAATCCCCCTGCCAAAGCCCTGGTAAGCCGTGGTGGAATCCACATAACGATCAGCAATCACAAAATAACCTTGTTCCAAAAGCGGGATTATTTTTTCACTTACCAACTGAGTCCGCGCCGCGCTGTATAAAAAGATTTCACAAAAGTCCGTCATAGCGCTGTTTTTTTTATCTAAGAGTAACGTCCGGATTTGTTCCGAAATTTCCGTACCTCCCGGTTCCCGCAACACATAGACCTTGTGACCCTGATTTTCAAGGAAATCACGCAGCAGGGCGATTTGAGTGGACTTACCGGAGTAGTCGATTCCTTCGAAAGAATAAAAACGTTTATTGAGCATTTGTGTTCCGTTTTTTGGGGACGGGTTTTAAAATAAATTCTGTTTTACCATTTAAATTTACATATATCTTCTTTATGTCATCTTTCATTAAATAGGTCGATTGGTTTCCGCGCCAAAAATCGGTGATAATACCCGCTCCTTTATCCTGGCTCACGGTATTCCAGAAAAACTTAGGAAATTTCAGATAAAAAGACTGGCTCTGACCGGCGCCGATTTCAGAAAACTCCGGATAATCGGCCCGGAATCCTTTTTCCAGCACAACTTCGCGCCCGTCCGTTAACGTAACCGTAAAAACATCTTTTCCCCAATCAAAGGGAATGGGAGACACATCCTGATTCACTATCCGTACCTGAACCGTGCCTTCCAGAAAATTAGCCCATGCTAAAACGCGTGGATTCATATCCGGTGTGTTTACAAAATTCGCGCCCTTTGCTTCGGAATAGCTGACAATTTTAAAATAATCCTGCTCAGCCGGATTCATCTGAATGCCGAAAAAATCATTCACTAAACCCGAACGCACGCATCCCTGAGTAACCATCAGCAGACCGGTTAGCATTAGCGCCCATTTTAGACTTTTTCGTTTTTCCATTTTCTCTCTTTTTTTAGTTTCTTTTTTTGGGGGGCAGCACCTTCGATAAGCAGCACAATTTCTCCTTTTACTGTGCGGCTTTGCAGATGCTCCAGTAACTCCGCAAGAGTACCTCTAAAAAACTCTTCGAATTTTTTAGTGATTTCCCGGGCCATCACACAATTACGCTCGCCAAACAGTTCTAAAAATTCCCGTACTGTTCGCTCAATTCTGTGCGGCGATTCATATAAAACGATAGTACGTTCTTCCTCCGCTAATAATTCCATGCGTTTGCGTCGCCCCTTTTTCAGAGGCAAAAAACCTTCGTACACAAAACGGTGCGTGACCAAACCCGAGGCCACCAAAGCCGCAATAAACGCCGACGCACCAGGAATGGGTACCACCGGAATATTTTGTTCCATGCAGGCTTTAACCAGATTAAAACCCGGGTCGGATATGCCGGGCGTTCCCGCATCGGAGATCAGAGCGATGCTCATGCCATCCGAAAGTTTCTGCACCAGCCGAGCTGTTTCGGTTTTGATATTGTAACTGTGATAACTACTTACGCGGGTTTTTATTTCGTAGCGGCTGAGCAGCACACCGGAAGTTCGGGTGTCTTCCGCGGCAATTAAATCCACATTTTTCAGAATATGAACCGCCCGGTAGCTGATGTCCGCCAAATTTCCTATGGGCGTACTTACCAGATACAACGTACCTTTTTCAATGGCTTCCAATTACACTCCCCAGTCACGGCAATAACGGAAATCCTGATTAATGGTACGATTGGTTAGTTTGGCAATTACCGGCGGCCGGCGTTTAAATTGATTGCGCTGAATACGGCCCTGGATATCTTTGATAACTTCCGGACGGTAGCCCAGTTCCATTAAAATTTCATCCGGATAGCGTAAATCCACCAAATAGTACAAGAGTTTGTCAATCTCTTTGTACGTATGCCCCAATTCTTCTTCGTCCGTCTGACCAATCCACAGGTCGGCTGAAGGTGGTTTATCGATAATCGGACGCGGTACTTTTAAAAATTCCGCCAGTTCCCAGATATGTGTTTTGTACAAGTCGCCAATGGGATTGATGGCGCTGGCCAGGTCACCGAAAATCGTGCCATAACCCAACAATAATTCAGTTTTATTGCTGGTACCAATAACCAGGGCTTTTTGTACCGCTGAAAAATCATATAAAAAGCACATCCTTTCCCTGGCCATTTTATTACCTTTGCGCAGCGGGTCGGCCTGAGGTTCGTTAGCAAAAAAAGCATCCACCATAGGCGAAATATCCCGCACCTCGTAATGAATGTTTAGTTCTTTGGCTGCCAGTTCCGCATGGGCCTGACTATCGGGATTGCTTTGGCGGTACGGCATAATTAAGGCATGCACATTTTCCGGGCCCAGCGCCCGTGCTAATAGCACGGCTACCACTGCGGAATCCACTCCGCCGGAAAGCCCCAGCACTGCATCTTTAAAACCGATTTTATAGATTTCCTGGCGCAGGAAATGTTCCAAAATAGTTGTAACGCTTTCTACATTGATTTTAAGCATGATTTTTTCTCGTCGTTAACTGGTGTAAAATATACACAGCAAGCAAAAAATTATAAAATTTTTTTACTCTGTAATAAACAGCAGAACGGAATTCCGCATTTCCCCCAAAAAACAAAAAAAGCGGCTTTAAAAAGCCGCTTTGTCTTAAGATACATATTGTTGTAAATACGAAAAATCCGGCGTCAATTTTCCCTTATACACAATCACGGCCCGTTTGATTTCCGGTGGTAAACCGCATTCATCAAGCGGCTTGTTAAAATCTGCCTGCATAATTCCCGGAACAAAAGGCGATAATGAGCGGCTAAAGAACTCGGAAGCATCCCGCGGCACTTCGGCCGGCAAATTATCTACAGCCAAAACAATGATGCCATCACCCAGATGACCGTCTTCGCTTTTCTTTTCCCTGGGAAATACACGAAAAGCCGGCATGCCGGAATCCGTACATTTTACAGTACATTCCACGGAACCGTTAGGGTCGCAGGTGATGTCTGCAATGGCCTTTAATTTTGGCTTTTCCTGCGCGGCACTTAGCGTGCTTAACGCATCCCAGCTTACAAAAGTGGGATAGGCTTTCGTCCAGTAGGTAGCATTGACCAACAGGGTAAAATAGGGTAAGTAGTTCTGAAAAACCGAATGGTAATCTTCCGGATGGTCATAATAATCCTGTAAAACAAAGGGCTGTTTTTCATTATGTTCCACCAGATGCTCTTCTTTAAAAACAGTTAAATAAATTTTATTCAAAGAAGCTTTGCCGCTTTCCGCAAAAGCCGGCAGCTCTTCCGGTGTAATATATTTATGCGGGAATTGTTCAAAAATCTGCTGCGCCCCTCGTGACACATTGCCGTATCCTAAAATCCCGATAAACACGGGGCCGGCTTGTTCCGGAAAACCGTTTAATTCCAGTTCTTTGCCAAGTTCGGATAATTTATTTTTGGCATCCTGCACCGAATCATAATGCAACGCCTGTTTTACCTTAGCAAAGGGTGTGTTGATTCCCCTGTCTTTCCAGTTTTCGCCAAGCAGCCAGAGGATATCAATGGCACCGGCATCCCCGGCAAAGGGACCAAAAAACACTTTCCGGCGTCCCTGTTCATCGGTTATTTTTTCATAATCGATTAACGTGGAGCCACTGTCCATCAATCGCTTGAGCATAGACATGTTTTCCTTTTGCCCCTTGATGGTATGGGAGAAAAAGAGATAGGTCTTATTTTCAATAATTTTTTCTTCGGGAATTTCCTTTACACCAAAAATAACATCCCCGGATTCCATACCGATACAGGGTTTGGCACCCGCTTCTATAAATTCCTGTTCACTAAAATAGCGTTTATCCGATTTTTCGATATAAACAGTCACACCGCTCTTTTTGATAATCTGTTTCAGGTCTGCCGGTACAATAGTACTGCGCCGTTCCCATCTGTTTTTATCTTCTGCGCGGATTAAAAGTGTTTTCATCGTTTTTTCCCATAACTATTGATAAATTTGCAATTTTTAATTTACTAAGAAATGAGCCTGAAATGCAAACAAAGCCCTCTTTAGTTTTTATTCGTTTTCATCCATATCCGCAGGAAGTTGAATCTTTTATTTTTAATTTGTTAATTAATGCGCTTCCTTTTACATTTTAGCATATTTGGTAACAAAACAGAGTTCTTCACGTAGATAATACAGGTTCGTCTTGAAAAAAGAAGATGCAGAACTGGTAAAACGGGCAAAGGCCGGTGACGGTAAAGCATATGACGCACTCATTTTATTATATAAAGATGCGGTGTATGGCGTGGTTTACCGCATGGTGCGCAATAAGCAGGAAGCGGAAGACCTGACGCAAGAGGCCTTTATCAAAGCGTACAATTCCATTAATTCATTTAATGAAACGTACGCATTTTCCACCTGGTTGTTTAAAATTGCAACCAATAACTGTATCGACTTTTTCAGAAAGCGGAAACTGAAAACCCATTCCATGAACCAGACTATCCGCTATAAAGACGACGAAATCAAACAGGAATATGCCGATACAGAGCGCACGGCAGACAAAGACTTGTTGGCGAGTGAAAAGACCAGACTCATTCGGCAGGCAATCGATTCTCTGCCCGAAAAGTACAAAACGGCTATTGAACTGCGGCACCACCAGGAAAAAAGTTACGAAGAAATAGCCCAACAGTTAAATTTACCGCTCGGTACGGTTAAGGCGCGTATCTTCCGGGCGCGCGAAATGCTAAAAAAATCATTAAAGGATGTGATATTTTGATTTCCGTAAAATCTCTTTTAATTATCTTGCTGGGAACCCTGCAAATGGGTTGGGCTAAAGACAATGTGTATCAAATTAAAAAAACCATCCCGTTAAAAGGCGAAACCGTTCTGGAAGTGCATATTTCATTTGCAGCCGGGAAATTATTCATTGAACCCGGCACTTCTAAAGAATTATTTGCTGCTGACATATCCTTCTCCGAAAAAGAACCCCTTATCGATTATAGCATCCGATCGGATACCGGCATTCTGGATCTTTCCACAACGGACAGCCGAAATAAAGACGATGAAGAAAAAAACTACACAATTAAAAATTGGGACGACATCAAAAAAAATGTATGGCATCTGCGCTTTTCTCCGGATGTTCCTATCCGTTTTCATATTGAAATTGGCGCTGCGGAAAACCGGTTTGATTTTGGCGGTTTACAAATCGAAGAACTCGTTATTGAAACCGGCGCTGCGGAAACGCATTTTGATTTTTCTTCACCCAACCCCATCGTTATGAACAAACTGGAAATTAACGGGGGCGTTAGTGAAATCAAAGGCCGGCATCTGCTTAATGCTCGTTTTAAAAAATTCCTGTTTAATGGAGGTGTAGGCGATTATGACTTTTATTTTACTGGAGAGCTGAACCACTCCGCACGGGTAGATGTGGAATCGGGTGTTGCCTCAACCCGTCTCATCCTGTCGCCCGAAATAGCTTTTAAACTGAATATGAGCAGTTCTATTTTCAGTACGGTAGATATTGAAGATGCTGTTGAAGAAGATGAGGATTACTGGGTCTCAGATAATTTTAAAAAAGGGAAACCTTATCTGAATATATCGGCAGATGCCGGAGTTGGCAGTTTTAAAATTGAATACAGCAGACGTTAGTCGTTTAATGCCAATAACAGGCGCGGCTGGTGTTTCATCCGGCGACTTTCTCTAAAATAGCGCACCGACACAACGGTTTGGTGCAACATCGTTTCCGTCCGTTCCATACGGGCTTGCATAGAAGCCTGCTGTTCTTGCAGCCTGTTCATACGCATATTAAGGGCAATGGACAGATAACCCAGTTCCAATACAATCATGACACTAAAAAAAACGATTAGATATATTATTTTTTTCATAATCCCATTCCATTGAAAAGGTAAAAGGTATGTTCGAACTGATTGTGGCCACACAAAACGCACACAAGCTAGATGAAATTCGACCACTCTTAGGTAATCGGCCTGTTCAATTAAAAAGTTTAGCCGAATTTGAAACGATTCCTGATATTATTGAAAACGGAAAGACCTTTGAAGAAAACGCAGCCATAAAAGCGGAAATTTGCTTTAACGCCTTTAAACAACCTGTCTTTGCCGATGATTCCGGTTTAGAAGTACCTTCCTTACAAAATGCCCCCGGTATTTTTTCCGCACGGTATGCCGGAGAGCACGCGAACCATCGGGCCAATAATATGCTGTTATTGGAAAACATGAAACCGTTCACCGGAGAGGAACGCAAAGCCCGCTTTGTTTCTACCATTTGTTATATGGATAATAGCGAACAATATTTTTTTACAGGCATAACAGAAGGCTTGATTTTAGAGCACCTGCAGGGCAGCGAAGGTTTTGGATACGACCCATTGTTCTATCTGCCGGAGATCAATAAAACCTTTGCCGAACTGTCCCTGGAAGAAAAAAATCGTTACAGCCATCGTGGCAAATCCGTACGACAGTTTATCGATTTTTTAGATAAGCGGCTATTAAAAAAAACTTAGCGCTTTTCTTGACTTTGCAATTTGCAACCTGTAAATTTAGCGACTCTTGCTTAAAGGCACGAATTCGGGGCGTAGCGCAGTCCGGTTAGCGCACCTGCCTTGGGAGCAGGGGGTCGGAGGTTCAAATCCTCTCGCCCCGACGGATCGGTCGCGCCCTTAGCTCAGTTGGATAGAGCAACTGCCTTCTAAGCAGTGGGTCGGAGGTTCGAATCCTCCAGGGCGTACTTGCACGGTGGGTGTAGCTCAGTTGGTTAGAGCGTCTGGTTGTGGCCCAGAAGGTCGTGGGTTCAAATCCCATCACTCACCCTTGGTTTTTGACAATTTTTAAAGTTCTTCGATAGAACTTGTTTAGACGCTCCCATCGTCTAGAGGCCTAGGACACCGCCCTTTCACGGCGGCGACAGGGGTTCGAATCCCCTTGGGAGTGCAATGCGCCTGTTTAATATTTTTAAGCAGGCGTTTTGTTTTTTAGGTTTTCTTATGTTTTACGTTTACTTTTTCAATCCCGAAAAGACGGCTTCATTTTGATTCTATTGCTTTGTTCATTAACTTTCCCCTATGAAAACACAATCCAAAGCCGACCTGATTAAAGAGAATAAACGCACCCGCATATTCTTTAATTTTGCCTCATTAGTCTATCCCATCATTGATATGAACCTCTTTCCCGAATACCGCCGGGCATTAAAAAAACTTGATCTGCCAAAGGAATGGACCGTTCTGGATCTGGCCTCCGGCACCGGTATTCTTGCCGGCGCTTTTGCCGAACGCGGACACACTGTCACGGGATTTGATTTTGCCAAACGATTACAAAATCGTGCTAAACGACGTTTCCCAAAGGTGCGCTTTGAGCTATTCGATCTGATGGATTTAAACACACTGCCGGAAAGCAGTTACGACCTGGTAAGTATGGGTTATTTTTTACACGGTGTTCATCCTGATTTCCGTTTACAGGTACTGCAGGAAGCCCGCCGGATTTCCCGCAAACATGTGATTGTTTTTGATTATTGTTGCCCCGGAAACTGGTTTGTACGTTTTATTGAATGGATTGAAGGACCTTACTACCCAAATTTCGTTAACGGCAACCGCAAAGACGATTTTAATTCTGCCGGATTATCTGTTAACAAAGAAATTCATCTTTCTGATTTCGGAAATGTTTGGTTGTTGAGTCCTGTCCTGCCGAAAGGATCGTAATACATGCAGCGCATTATCTTTGTTCTTTTTTCATTATTCCTTTTTGCCAATGCTCAACCGCTACAGTACTCTCTTTCTGTTTCACACCCAAACACACATTGCGCCCGGGTTTCTATCCAACTCCCGACCCAGGATCGTGACAGTCTGTTTATGGCGATGCCCGCCTGGGCGCCGGGTCGCTATGTCATTTACAATTTCAGCCAAAATGTTTTTAATCTTTCAGCTAAGGATGAATCCGGGCGGAATTTACCAGTGCGGATTCAGGATAAACAAACCTGGAAAATTTTATGTTCCGGTAGTGCGCACATTTCCCTCAGCTATTCCGTTTTTGCGCACACCTTAGACGGTACCTTTTCTTTTATCGATTCTTCCGGCGCGTCTCTAAACGGAGCTTCTCTTTTCCTCTATCCTGTACACTGTAAAAATATTCCTATCGAGCTAACCGTTAACACACCCGACAACTGGCAAACAGTTTGTGCTTTGCCCCAGAATGCTTCCGGCCGTTTTTTAGCCGCAAACTACGATGTGCTTGTGGACAGCCCCATTGAAAGCGGCTGCTTGTTTGTGTATCCTTTTGATATTTTGGGAACCAAACATCGTTTGGTGTTTCACCAACCATTGCATTCAAACCTGATACATTCTTTTATAAGTGATTTAAAAAAGGTTATTTCAACCCAGGCCTCACTATTTGGTTCTTCTCTTCCTTACCCAAACTACACTTTCTTTTTTCATCTGAAAAAGGATTTGGAGCATCCGGACGGCATGGAACATTTAAACAGTTGCCGGGTATTGCTGCGCATGGATTCCAATACCATTCTTCCCAACGCCAATACGAACCCCGACTACGACAATCTCATTTGGCTAAGCGCGCATGAATTCTTTCATACCTGGAATATCAAACGTTTGCGTCCCAAAGGTTTGGGCCCCTTTGATTATAGCAAAGAAACCTACACGCCTACTTTATGGATTGTAGAGGGACTGACCTCTTATTATGCGTATTTGTCTTTGGTACGAAGCGGTATTTATACAGCAGAAAAATTATATTCAGAATTGGCCGGCCGCATCAGCCGCTATGAACACGACCCCGGCCGCTTTCACCGTTCTCTGGCCGAAGTGAGTATGCTTACGTGGTTGTTTAAAGGACACGTGCCGACCTATGCCGAAACCAATCGTGATCAGACATTTTATTCCTATTATTACAAAGGATTAATAGTGGGCTGGCTGCTGGACCTGAACATCCGCCACCTTACCCAAAACACCCACTCTTTGGATGATGTAATGCACCGGATGTATGCCCATTTTTTTAACTCCCCGGCAGATAGCTATTATCTGCACGGTAAAGGCTACAGCGAATCAGATTTCGAAAAGATGGCTTCGCAAATCGCCGGAGTTGATTTAAGCCCTTTTTTTGATCAAACCATACGACAAATAACACCATTGGATTATTCTGTTCTAAATTCAGCCGGATTAAAATTGGACAAAACACAACATTCATTCCGTATTTTACCGGTTGCCAAACCAACAGAGAGCCAGATTCAAACCTTACAGTTATGGTTATCAAGGCCTCAAACAGAAACAACCTCAGGAGATTAAACCCATGTCCTTTTGTACGGCGATTAATTGTATGGACGGCCGCATTCAACTACCCGTTATTCAATATTTGCAGCAACACTACGATGTCCCTTATGTAGATATCATCACAGAGCCGGGCCCTATCCGGATTTTAGCGGAACATCCGGATATCTCTTCGATCCCATCCATTTTAAAAAGATTAAATATTTCCATTGATGTGCATCAATCGAAGCTGATTGCCATTACAGGCCATCATGACTGTGCGGGCAATCCTTCACCCAAAGATGTTCAATTGGAGCAGATTGAACGATCTAAAAAATATATAAGCAAGCTTTATCCCCATATTGAGGTTATTGGTTTATGGATAGATGAACATTGGCAGGTTCATTTACTTTGAACGATATTAAGCTATAATGATAACATTATGATTATTTTATTTGCTTCTATAGCCTATTTTTTTTAGCTTTATTCATGATGTTGGAATCCACTAACCCCCGGAGGCTTTTTTATGTCCACTCTTAAAAAATTTTCCAGACGTACTTTTCTAAAAATCGGTATTTTTTCATCAGGTCTTACCATGCTTTCTTTTCTATCTTCCTGTAATCAACCGGTCAGTAGTTTACAGGATAAACCTACTATCAAGTCTGAACTTAATCATATCGCAAAAACATCACCAAATCCAAACAATTCTGGTAGTGTAGAAATTTCATCGGAATATATTTACGCTACAAACAGTAATCATTTTGTGTTAATCAGTAGCCAAAAAAATGGCATTCCGGCCCTAAAAATGCAAAAAGTTTTTATTCATAAAAAAGAAAACAACCTTTATACTGTATCCGGGATTGATAAAAATGCCATTTTATTAATTCATCCGGATGAAACCATCAGACGGTTAGACAAAATTGATAAATCAGCTTTAAAAAAATCATTTATAGCGGGGAAAAAATGAGTTGTTCTATAGATATTGACCAATGTGTTTCTTGCGGAACCTGTTGGGAGGAATGCCCACACGACGCAATTAG
>JANTHG010000092.1 GCA_024762535.1 Calditrichaceae bacterium | reverse complement strand
TGTCTTTACTGAAAAAAGCCGGTTACGAAATCATCATTCCAAA
Source organism: Calditrichaceae bacterium (assembly GCA_024762535.1). Lineage (GTDB taxonomy): Bacteria > Calditrichota > Calditrichia > Calditrichales > Calditrichaceae > JANTHG01. Next base: position 11,980 of record JANTHG010000092.1, on the reverse strand, counting down.
AAGTGTAAACAAGCTCTGTTGCGGGATGGCCTTTTCCAGCAAGGGATTGGTAGAAGTGGCGCAACGCAAACAAGATGAACTGGAAGCCGCGCTCCTGCAAGCCAGCGACGGCGGAGAGATACCTGTTCTGGTGGATATGAGTCCCTGCCTCTATCATATGAAAGAAACCCTGGACGAACGGCTTAAACTGTACGAACCCATAGAATTTACTTTAAAATATTTAAAGCATAAATTGAAATTTGAACCGACAGATGAGCCTGTGGTCATCTTTTCGGTTTGCAGCGCCAAGAAGATGGGCCTTGAAGAGGACTTTTTGGAATTGGCTCAACTCTGTTCAACCAATGTAATTGTTAATGAGGCTAATTGTTGTGGGTTTGCAGGCGATCGGGGTTTTACTTATCCCGAACTGAATGCCGAAGGATTAAAGGATTTAAAGCAGCAGATTCCGCCCGAAGTGAAACATGGATATTCCACCAGCCGCACCTGTGAAATCGGTTTAACCGAACACAGCGGTATTTCGTACCAAAATATTTTTTATCTGATAGATAAGGTTACTACTTCAAAGGAACAATGAGTACGAAGTTGATCAGTAATTAGAATTTGGAATTGATATTTGCTTGAGTTCTGTTGTTTTCAGTAATAGATTTTAAATTGTTTAAAGTCCTTTTCGCTTTATATTTTCGATTCTGTATTTAATGGAGTATTTTTATGAAACGTTTTCTTTCAAGTTTAAGTTTTTTTGCATTCATTTTGATATTCAGCGTATCAAATCTTTATGCAGAAAAACCGTATGTTTTAATTATATCCATGGATGGCTTTCGTTGGGATTATTTGGATCGTGGTATCACGCCGCATATTCTAAAAATGGCAGATGGCGGTGTGAGGGCTATTGGTTTCGAACCGGCTTTTCCCTCTAAAACCTTTCCCAATCATTACAGTATTGTGACCGGACTTTTTCCTCAAAACCACGGATTGGTAAACAACCGGTTTTTTAATCCATCCACAGGCGAGCGCTATAAAGTGGGGGATACGGTTTCAGTACGCGATGATAAATGGTACCGCGGCGAAACCCTGTGGGAAACCGCTACTCGGCAGGGTGTTAAGAGCGCTAGTTTTTTTTGGCCCGGGTCAGAAACACATTTAGCCTACAAGCATCCCACTTATTTCAAACACTATGACGGTACCGTAACGCATGAACAAAGAATACAGGGAATTATTGACTGGTTACAACTGCCCGAATCTCAACGTCCCCATTTACTTTTTCTCTATTTTTCCGATACAGATGATTTTGGCCACCGGTTCGGACCGGATGCACCGGAACTCAATCAGGCGGTAAAACGCTTAGATGAAAAACTGGGTCTTTTGCGTCAAAAACTGGCTGCCATCGATATGTTGGATAAAGTGAATATAATTCTGCTTTCCGATCATGGCATGACCAAGCTCTATCCGGATCGGGTGATTAATCTGACCCAAATGGTTGATATGACAGCGCTGCAATTTGCAGGATACGGACCGCTGGTTCAATTTTTTACAAAGAATCGGGCTGAGCAAATACAATTAATTAAAACCCTGCAATCAAAGGGGAAAGGTTTTTCGGTTTATACTAAAGAAACCATTCCCACCTACTATCATTATTCCGCAAACTCCTTTATCGGCGATGTGATATTGGTAGCAGAGCCTGGTTATTCATTTGTAACAAGCCAGCGTGAACTGGAATTCAAAAAGAAACACAATCCCAAAGGGGATCATGGCTATGATAACCGTGTTTTAGATATGCAGGGTATTTTTATTGCCAATGGACCTGCCTTTAAAACTAATTATAAAACCGTAACCCTTTTAAATGTGGATGTGTATCCTTTAGTGTGTAAAATTTTGGGTATTATTCCAAATCAAATGATTGATGGCCGATTGGAACGTATCGAACAGGTGCTGAAATAGCCTATGAAACGAATCCAATTACCGGATACGCTGGTTCTTATTTTTTCTATTATGATTTTGGTGGCTGTACTGACCTGGCTCATTCCGGGCGGAAGCTATGCAAGACATCTTGTTAACGGCAGGGAAGTGGTTATTCCGGAATCTTATCAAAATGTTCCGCATCAGCCACAAGGTCTGTTTGCTCTGCTCATTGCGCCCATTCGGGGATTTATTGCTGCCGCAAATATTATTGGGTTTGTACTGATGGTTGGCGGCGCTTTTTTTGTGATGCAAAAAACTGGTGCTGTGGATGCGTTGATTTTTAAAATAGCCTCAGCCCATGAACGCTCACCCTGGCTGCGCCGTTTATTTATTCCGCTAACCATGATTATATTTTCCACGTTTGGTTCCGTTTTTGGAATGAGCGAAGAAGTGCTTCCCTTTATTTTGGTTTTTGTCCCACTTGCTGTTTCTTTAGGTTACGATACTATTATAGGCGTTGCCATCCCTTTTGTTGGAGCGGGCGTGGGTTTTGCAGGAGCTTATATGAATCCCTTTACAATAGGAATTGCCCAAGGCATTGCCCAATTACCACCCTTTTCCGGGTTTGCCTATCGTTTTGCTGTATGGTCTCTGGTCACAACTACTGCCATTTCTTATGTGCTGTGGTATGCACGAAAAATCAAAAAAAATCCCAAAGCCAGCCTGACCTATGAACAAGATAAAAAATGGCGATCATCCCATGTAAAATCAAACCTATCCGAGTGGAATAAACGACATCTGGGCATAATTCTCTTATTTGTATTGTCGATGATATTTCTCATAATAGGTGTAAGTTTATGGGGCTGGTACATTAATGAAATTTCAGCGTTGTTTCTTGGTATGGCGCTGCTGATCGGCTTTGTATCCCATTTAAATTTAAGTGAAATTTCCCGTGCTTTTGTGGACGGAGCAAAAGAACTTATGCAGGTGGCGTTTATAATTGCTCTGGCACGTTCCATTTTAGTACTAGCTTCGGACGGGCAAATTATTGATAGTATGTTGCATGGTTTGGCAGGACTGGTAAGCGGTACACATCCTATTATAGCCGCTCAGCTGATGTTTGTAGTGCAAAGCCTCGTTAATGTATTTATTCCCTCAGGAAGCGGGCAGGCGGCTCTGGTGATGCCGATTATGGCGCCATTGAGTGATCTGCTGCATGTAACCAGGCAAACCGCTGTTCTCGCTTTTCAGATGGGCGACGGCTTTACCAATTTAATAATTCCAACTTCGGGTGTAACCATGGGTGTGCTGGGGCTGGCTAAAGTTCCCTACGAGCGTTGGTTCCGATGGATGGGACCCATGCAATTAATTTTTTTTGTACTATCCTTGCTGATATTGATTCCTCCGGTATTGATGAACTGGGGTCCGTTCTAATAAACCATGTAATATTTTGCGTATGAATAATAGCTCATCGATTTCCCGAGTAGGGTGCGTGACAGGGACTTCCTGAAAATAGAAAATGTGAATGTTTCAGGTTGATCCTTAATAAACATCTTTAGGATTGATACAATTAACAGGAGAATACTACATTAATGAAAAGTGTTTATCTTAAAAAAGGAAGAGATAAATCACTGCGTCAACACCATCCCTGGGTCTTCTCCGGTGCGATCCAATCCGTAAAAGACAATCCATTATCCGGTGAAACCGTTGATGTGTTTGGCCACGACAATACTTTTTTCGGCAGAGGAGCGTGGTCTGCTCATTCCCAAATCCGTGTGCGTATGTGGACATTTGAGGATCGGGCGGTGGATGAATCTTTTTTGCGTTCACGAATCCGTTCTGCCTTTAATTTGCGTAAGGAATTATTCCGGGATAACAAAACAACAGCGTTTCGACTCATCGCCTCGGAATCGGATGGGGTGCCCGGTATTATAGTGGATCGCTATGATGACTATCTCGTGTTGCAACTGCTGTCTGCAGGGGCAGAATACTGGAAAGATACCATCATTAAAATATTAGAGGAAGAATGGCCTTCTAAGGGTATTTATGAACGATCCGATGTGGATGTACGATCTAAAGAGGGGCTTACGCTGCGCAGCGGTTTGCTTAGCGGCGTGGACACGCCTGCGCAAATCAGGATAAAAGAAAACGATCTATCCTTTTGGGTTGATATTCGTGAAGGACACAAAACCGGTTTTTATCTGGATCAGCGCGATAACCGAAATCTTATGCGCTTATTCTCTAAAGATAAAGATGTTTTAAATTGTTTCTCTTATACCGGCGGATTTGGCGTGGCCGCGTTAAAGGGCGGCGCCCAATCGGTTGTAAACGTGGATGCTTCTACAGCCGCTCTAAATCTTTCTAAACAAAATATACTTCTCAATCAATTAGATGACACTCGTGTTACACATCTCGAAGGCGATGTGTTTGCATTGCTGCGCCAGTTCAGGGAACAAGGGCAAGAGTATGATGTCATTGTACTGGACCCGCCCAAATTTGTGAAATCCAAAAACCATTTAAATAAAGCTGCAAGAGGATACAAGGATATCAATCGTCTTGCACTTTCCATTATTCGTCCCGGCGGCCTGTTATTTACTTTCTCGTGCTCCGGGTTGATGCCCTCCAATTTATTCCAAAAGATTGTGGCAGACGCTGCCATAGAAGCCGAACGCGATGTACGGATTATTGAATTCCTTGGACAAGGAAGTGATCATCCAATAGCCCTTAATTTTCCGGAGGGAAAGTATCTTAAAGGACTCATGTGTTTTGTTGAATAATATGAATCGAGTGATTTTACACGTGGACATGGATGCTTTTTTTGCTTCGGTAGAACAACGAGAGCATCCGGAGTTCCGTGGTAAACCGGTGATTGTGGGAGCCGACCCTAAAGAAGGAAAGGGCCGGGGAGTGGTTTCCACCTGTTCGTATGAAGCGCGTGCCTTTGGTGTGCATTCCGCTTTACCCATTTCCACAGCCTACCAACGCTGCCCACAAGGGATTTATGTACGTCCGAATGGTAAATTGTACAGTCAAATCAGCAAAGAGATGTTTCAAATTTTTTATGAATTTACCGATGCGGTTGAACCTCTTTCCATTGATGAAGCCTTTCTGGATGTAACCGGCAGTCAAAAACTATTTGGCAGCGGCCCTGACATCGCCCGGCTAATAAAAAAAAGGATCAGGGAAAAAGAAGGTATTACCGCTTCCGTTGGAGTGGCGCCAAATAAATATCTGGCAAAGATTGCTTCGGACCTGGAAAAACCGGACGGCCTGGTTGTGGTGCCCGAAGACCGCATTTTGGAATTCCTGTTTCCGCTGGATATTGCGCGATTGTGGGGCGCCGGCAAGCACACGCAAGATAAATTACGCAAACTAGGTATTAACACCATTGGCGACCTGGCTCGTTTTCCCTTGAACATACTCAATGAAAAATTCGGAAAGATGGGCAAGCATTTTTACAATCTGGCCCATGGTATTGATAACAGGCCGGTCAAAGCGGGTGAAGGGGTAAAATCGGTTAGCAACGAACATACCTTCTCAAAGGATACTGCAGACCAGGACAAATTGAAGCAAACGCTTCTGTATCTATCGGACAAAACCGGTTATCGATTGCGAAAAAAATCTCTCAAAGGCAAAACCATTCATTTAAAACTGCGTTATGGTAATTTCAAAACGATTACCCGCAACAAAACGTTAATGTCTGCAACGGATTCCACACAACGGATTTTTTCCATAGTTGAAAGCCTGTTTGAACAAAATTATCAATCCGGTCGACCGGTACGCCTGCTTGGCGTCGGCATCAGCGGCTTTATGGATTCAGCTTCTAATCAATTATCCCTGTTTGATGAGCAAAGTGAAAAATCAGAAAAACTGGATCAGGTACAGGATTTGTTATCCAATCGATTTGGAAGAAAAATAATCGCTCGTGCCGAAAGCCTGCCGCCGGTTTCCCCTCCAAAAAAATAATGTTCTGTTTAATCTGTGTACAAAATAGTATTAGGCAGAATAACAGGTTTGTTTAAAGGTTTTGTCATCACGAGCGAGGAACGCGCGAAGTGGTCCCCCTTGGAATTACTTCAACGGGTACTTGCGGTGCAATGATGTTCTTCTCGCTCATCATCTGCAACAAGTACTCCCACCAATATTTGCTGATATAAAATACCTAAAAACGTAGCTTTTTTACATTATAAAAAAACAAAATAAGTCTTGACTTTTTTATTCTTACAGAGTTATTTTATGGTGACACCATAAATTAACGGTTTTTGCATGAAAAAAATACTTCAAGTCCTATTTCTTCTTCTCTTTGCCGGCGCTCAGCTCAGCGCTCAAATTCCCGGAAAAATTATCGGCCGGGTAACGGATCAACACAATACGCCTTTACCTGGAGTCAATATTCAGGTGGTAGGCGAACCTCTTGGCGCCAGTTCCGATGTGGACGGATTTTTCGCTATCCTGAATATTACGCCAGGAACCTATACGCTTAGTGCTTCCTTTGTGGGGTATCGAACCGTGAATGTACAAAATGTAGTGGTTCAGCCCGATTTAACCACCCGGCAGGATTTTGCTTTGGCCGAACAGGTTATCGAAATGGAAGACGCTATTGAAGTAACCGCCGAGCAGCCTGTGATTCAGCGGGATGCTACTTCCAAGGTTTCTACTATGAACGCGGAAGAGATTTCTGCTATGCCGGTTAGCAATATGCAGGAAATTTTATCCACCCAATCCAATGTTTCCGTTTTAACAGGCACACCCAATGCCAAAGCCGGTTACAACATCCGTGGTATCGATGATATCCGTATGCGAGGCGGGCGGAATAATGAAGTGGCCTTGCTGATTGACGGCGTTAAGGTGTCCAATCCTGTTTTTGGCGGGTTTGGAACACAGATAGGTAAAAACGCGATTGAACAAATTTCTATTGAGTCCGGAGGCTTTAGCGCTAAATATGGTAATGCGCTTTCCGGTGTGGTTAATTTAACCACCCGCGATGGCCGCGATCGTACTTCCGGATCTATTCGTTACTATACCTCGCAGCCCTTTACACTTAAGGCTCTTGGCAATGAACAGGGCAATGCGCTGCACCGACAAAACTTGCAAATGACTTTAGGCGGACGCGTCCCGTATTTCCATTCCATAAGCTATTTCTTTTCTGCAGAAGTAAACGGCCAGGCAGGAACTACGCTGTTATTTGATCCCATTACCTGGAATGACCACCGAACGATTCAAATGGATATGAATAGGGATGGAATTAATGATTCCACTTTAGTTTTGCCCACCTCGCAGGAAATCATTGACGGATATGTTCGCTATGGAAGCCTGGATTCTGTACAGAAAAATCTGGCAACGAACTGGAAACAGGTAAAAGGACCCGATGGCCGCACTATTAATCCTTTGGATCGGTACAAAGGCTGGCAGGGGCTGGGATGGAATAATTTTTACAACTTCTTTGGAAAATTCGGTTATCAGATTTCGCCTGCCCTTAAACTACGTTTTTCCGTCCTTAACGACCGGCGCTATCGTCAGAGCAATAATTTTAACGCCTGGTACGATTATAATATGTCCGGCCAGAATATTCAGATTCTAACCAGCGATAAACAAACTCTTTCGCTTAACCATACGCTCAGTAACAACAGTTTTTATTCGTTCCGCCTGTCCCGCTTTTATGAAAGCCGGAAGATTCGCATTTTAAAAGACTATGATCAAAAATATGCGGATTGGTACAATCCGTTTATGCCGGATATGGATAATGTAAAGCATCCCGAAGAGTATGTGCCGTATCGCAGCGCCAATGCGGTTTATGATCCTTTCGAAAATTCTTTTTATATTAAGGCGGATAATCGCTGGTATTCCGGTGACCGTAGTACCAATTGGGAAACGCGCTTTGATTTTACCAGCCAAATGACCAAAGAGCACAAAATCGAAACCGGTTTTCAATTCAATTACATCGATTTACATTACCATTCCTTTCAGAATGTAACGGAAAAAGATCCTTTCCCGACCATTTACCACCGTACGCCAAAGGAAGGATCGGTTTATGCGCAGCTTAAATCCGAATTTGATAAAATGATTATCAATGCGGGTATTCGTTTCGATTATTTAAATTCAGGCGGCGATTTTTGGGCAGATCCCTTTAATCCGCTTGCCGCCCAAAGCGGTTCCGCAGACACGCTGGAATACAATTCTATCGAAAAAGTAAAGCCCAAAATGAACTGGAGTCCGCGCATTGGTATTGCTTATCCGTTAACAGCCACCACCATACTGGCCTTCAATTTTGGTCATTTCTATCAGAATGCCAATTACCGTGATTTGTACCGCGCTTCGGGCGCCAACAGAGAAATTAGTTTAATGCGCGGGAACATCATCGGGAATCCCAATTTGCAGCAGGAAAAAGCCGTTCAGTACGAAATTAGTCTACAACAGCAAATCGGCAGAAATTACGGCGTTAAAGTCAATTTATGGTCCAAGGAAACTACCAACCAGGTGGGTTCCGTAGTGGTGCCTGCGTATTCCGACCCGGAGCGCAGCAATCCCTTTACCTACGCTGTATTTGTAAATAATAATTTCGGCTCGGCCATGGGTGTAGATTTGGAAATAAAAAAGGCGCTGCGCAACGGCTTTGGGTTTACCATCAATTATACCTATTCCAAATCCAAGGTTTTACAGCCCACGTCGTGGGACGGCTATTGGGCAGGTGATACGGAAGACGATCTGCCTAAGCACGAAACCACCTCCCCCTGGGATCAGCCTCATGTGCTTCGCGCCAATTTTCAGTATATGACACAAAAAGAAGAAGGGCCGGATCTGCTCGGTATGTATCCGTTACAGAATATGGTCATCAGCCTTATTTATTACGGGGAAAGCGGTTTGCCGTATACGCCCAGTGTACAGGGCGGCGTGATTATGGAACCCTATTCGCAGCGCTGGCCAGCTTCGCACCGGGTCGATTTGCGTGTGTCCAAACAATGGCGTGTGTTAAAGCAAAGAGTGCGCCTGTTTGCGGAAATTAAAAATCTATTTGATCGGAAAAATGTGCTAAGCGGCTACTCGCTTACCGGTTCGCCGACCAATCCCGGTACGTCCAGTTTTTATACGCGCTCATCCTCGTATTGGGATTCCCGAAATAATAATAATTTCGCGTTACGTCGTCTCGTCTATTTTGGCCTGGAAGTGATTTTTGGCGGACGTTAATCTGAAATGAATTGAGAGCTTTATGAAGTTATTTAAATTTACACTTTTTCTTTTATTGGTCGCCTTTGCTGTTGTACCGCTTAAAGCGGGAGAACATCCGGAACAGAACACTACCGCATCAAATCTTGCGAAAACAGCTTCCTTGTTTGACCGTGCTACCGGAAGCCTGAATGCCGGAAAAATGAAAATTTACGGTATCGAAAACTTTGGTTTGCTGTGCGGATGGGATCATCCCGGTTATCAGAACTGGTATCCAGGAGCTTTTCACGGTGACTGGGGCGAAGTGCGCTGGATTGCGCCGGTTATCCTGATGCCTCCAGGTCCCTGGGGCGCTCAAAATACTAACGGGCCGGCCTTACCCGAAGACCGCAGTAATCAATATAATGCCATAGAATCGTTTTCCGCCATTCATCTTAAAGCAGGCGACGGCCCTTCGTTTACAGATTGGGAGGCTTTTGACGGCAGCGCTGAACATTATCAGGGTAAGATGCTGCAAAACAATATTCCGGTTGTGGCCACCAGTACCTTTCCCAACAGCTGGCCCGAAGGTCATTATGATGAAGACGATACCTGGGTGTCCACTCCGGGGGAATATTACTGGCCCGGCGGCTGGGCGCTGGACCCAGATGAAAGTTCGCCAACATACGGCCAGCCTTTAAAAGGACAGTTCGTATCTAACGAAGATCTGTTTTTTATTTCAACCGATAAATACAATGGCGTACGCCAGGGCGCGGTCACTGCCCGCTATGGCTATCCGGTTGGTATTGATATGGAAGTAAATGCCTACAGTTATTCCACCACCATCTATCAAAATGTTACCTTTTTTAATATTAATTTTATCTATCGTACCCGCGATGAAATTACCAATCCCAAAAGCCGGTTCTACGATCCTTCACGTCATTATTATGACGGAACCATTGACAGCGTCTATTTTTCTTTTTTTGTGGACCCGGATCTACCGGGGCGTTACCTTGTTCCCGGTTCCAATTACAGACAGGCGAATCCCTGGGCCGAAGATGATTATGGCCTGATTTACGATTATGACGGTGACGGCAAAATTGATGTATTTCTGGCCTTTGATAAAAGCGATTATTTTACGGACCAAACCTATCCACAGAACACAGGCCCGGTTTCGGCTTACGGCATTAATTTTTTCAAGACTCCGTTGGTAAACCCTTCGGACCCGTCCAGCCCGCAAATCGGCATCACTGGCTTTCATTGGTTCGATCAGGATGAAGCCATGCGTCCTTCCAACATCGATGCGCAATGGGAAAAAACATTATATGGCATTTCTGCCGGAAAGCCTTCCCTAATACCGGAAGAGCAGCGCTCGCTTTGGTTTCATGGCTCTGATCCTGCCGCGGATGATATTGATTTGTTAAAAGATTATCAGGAATCCTATTCGGCGGGCAGCCGGCCGGATATTCAGTTTTGGTTTAGCTCCGGACCGTTCAGTATTTCACCCGGAGACACCATTCCCATTCATATTGGCATTGTAGGGGATACGCCCAATCCCGGCGCCTTAGACGCCGAAGGTTTTGCCACCAATCCGCCCGATGTACGCTTTAAATCGGTGTTTTCCGATTTGCGTCAGGCCGATAGTTTGTATCAGAATAATTTTATCGGATTCCGGCCACCCTCCGCGCCGCAGTTGAGCGCTGTGGGAACTGTTTCCCTCGATAAAAAAGGCCTGCCCGTGGTGTACGGTGAAAATGGCAAAGTAACCCTGTACTGGGATGATGAATCGGAAAATTCCTACGAAATCATCACACACGATCATGATTTTCAGGGCTACCGGATTTATAAAACACAAGCCAATTTAGAAGGGCAGGGCGATCCAGAATGGGGGCAACCTATTTACAATTATACTGGCAGTCAGATTGTAGGTTACCGACCCCTTGCGCAATATGATATTGTGGATGAATGGGAAGGCCCGGATCCGCTTAATCCTTTTTTCGACTTAGGTTCCAACAGCGGTTTAAAATACAGCTTTACCGATAACGATGTCATTAACGGCGTACGCTATCGTTATACCATAACCGCCTATGATCATCCCATTTTGGATGCCGGGCAGCAGGCTCTGGAATCTTCCCGCGGAAACGACCCGCGTCTGGTTCAAACCGTAGATGTGATTCCCGGCTTAACGCCTCAGGGATTTTCCGGTGGTACAATTGATTCGGCTATTACCCATATAAGCGGTTATGCAACAGGTTATGTGCTGGCAGAGCCCATTAATCCCATCGAAGTAACCGGCGATACCTACCAGCTCGTTTTTCACGATTCCCTGGAAAATCTTTCCTGCGATATTTTAAATACAACCAAAGGGAAAGAACTCTTCACAGGTTACAAAAATATTTGGCAGGAAGCAGACCTGGCCGTTGCCCAGCCTCGCCCCATCTTTGACGGCCTGGGGCTTAAAATTATAAATCATAATGTGGTGGAAGAGTTGAGCCAGGGCTGGATTACGGTAACAGGTGATACCTCGGATTATTCTTTTGGTGTTTTATCCAAAACCAGCGATAATATCACCGCGCCGTTTGATTACCAAATTGTATTTGGGGATTCCACACCGAAATTTGCCGCCATACCCACTTCTAAAAAAGTGCCTTTTCAGATTTTTAACATTACCAAAGACCCGCAAAAAACACGTCCTTTGGCGTTGTATGTACGCAATCCGGGATTTGAATGGCAATCGGATGATTTTATCTATTTAATGGAACCGGACGAGCATCATAAAACCTGGCAAATGGCCATAAGCTGGAACGATAGTTCCAAAGTTCCCCAACCCGGTGATGTATATGAATATCGTACGAAAAAGCCCTTTAAAGAAGGCGATGTGTACACTATTTCCACCACATCTTATTCCGAAGGAAATGAAGCGGTAGATATGTCTAAG
>JANTHG010000091.1 GCA_024762535.1 Calditrichaceae bacterium | reverse complement strand
GATAGATTTAATATTCGAATCCGGTCTTCCTTTAAGACCCATGATTTACTAATTCTTAAAAACTAAATATGGATGTTAAATATTTATTATTATGGAGAACAGATGAAACTTCCAATTCTACTTTCGTTCACTTTGCTTCTATTCACTTTTAATACTATTTCTGCCCGAAATATAAATAAGCGTCATACGGATTCGATTCAGAAAAAAATGCAGTTAAAACAGGCGGCCAGGCAGATGCATATTCTGTCTACAACACCCGATGAAAACGCTACCCTTCAGGGCCAATGGGCCAAAGGGCCTACCTTTGCCGTGGCTGCTACGGAGGGCGGGCATGTCTATTTTGGCGACGGCGCCGAATTGGTGAGTGCCACCATTAATTCCAACGGTGAAATCAGTGAGAAGGGCCGGCTGGTTTTACCTGCCGAATTGAATGATATCGAAATTTCATCTTCCGGCAAATACGCCTATGTGGCCGTGGGCAGCAAAGGCGTGGCCGTGGTGGATATTCAGACGAGTTCCGATCCCCAGCTTGTGCAGGTGCTTGCCCGCCCGGACGACGGCTTTTACGTCAAAGCTGTGGCCAAATCGGGCAGCCGTTTATTTATCGCCGGCGGATACGGTGGTTTGCAGGAAGCCTACATCTTTGATGTGGACAGCATTGTTTATGGCGGAAGATATACATATAACAACTGCAACATGGAAGATGTGGTGGCGCGCAACGATACGGTGTTTACGGCCAGCAGCGGTGTCGGCGTGGAAATGCTGCACTATGCCGGTGGAACGTTTAGCTTAATCCAGCAGGTCAATTATAACCAGTACACAACCGATTACCAGAACCAAACACCCGCGCCCTCAGGTTTGTATTTGCAAAATGATTCTCTGTTCATCGCCGATAGCTGGGTGGGTTTATTCTTTTTTATAAAAGAAGATGCGGCGCTTACCTTCAATGGCAACAGCCTGGGCAGGTGCCAGTATGTGGCGGCTAAAGGGACGCATATATTTACAACCGATTATGTCAATGTAAATCTCTTTAATAACGGTGGAGGCGTACCCGCGTTTCGCGATGCCAAAGCGGTTCCAACGTCCGAAGGACTTGCTGTATGGAATAATTGGGTGATCGTCGCTTCCAAAAGTCACGGCGTTTACACCATAGAAGATCAAAGCGGCACCCTGTTGGGTGAGGGCGATTTTTTTGCCACTTCTTCCCTGACTTATGATGTGTTTCAAAAAGGTTATTATTTATACCGTATCACGCCCATTAATACACTGGACGTGATTTCAGTACATAATCCGGCTGATCCATATACAGCGGGACATCTTGATTTAGGTGGCGAGAATGTGGAAGCTGAGAAAATTTTCGTGCAGGGCGATACGGCAGTCATTTTTTCTTATGATTTCTACAATAGCTCTGCCATGTTTAACCTTGTGGATGTTGGCAATCATTCGGATCCGCAGCTTTTAACTTCGTGGCAATTCCCGGAGACGGGCAAATATTTCAGCAGCGTGGTAATTTCGGGAAAAGTGATTTACGCTGCATTAGATCAGTATGTGATCGCTATCGATTTTAGCGATTTGAACAATATCCACGAAACAGGCCGTGTTGCTACCTCCGGTTGGATTGAAGATTTGGCAATTCAGGGAAATTACGTGTACACCGCCAGCGAAGATCAGGGGATGAGCGTGGTCGATGTGACCGATCCCGTGAATCCTCAGGAAAAGGCAACGTTCCGTGAATCGAATATGGATTATTATGTGGGCATTCGCATTCAGGATAACTATGCGTACATCGCGAATAGTTATGTAGGGTTGAAAATAATCGATATTAGCAATCCGCTTGTTCCTGCCCTGGCAGGTTCATTCACTCAGGCGGACGGTGATTTTAACGCCGATCAAATCGCTGTATCCGGGAATTATGCCTATATTCAACGCGACTGGGGAGAAATCATTTTTCTGAATGTCAGCAATCCGGCCAGTCCTCAGCTTAAAGGTGTGTATCATTCGAACGGAGCAATGGCTTTAAATGCGTACAGCCGTATGCTCTATGTGGGTGAAACGTATAATGGCATTTACGCGGTTAGTAATGACAATCCCGATGCCCTGGCGGATTGCCATGTTGCCGGTGAAGTGAGCGGCGAATGGACCTGTCCGACCATTTATCTGGAAGACAATATTACCATTCCGGCCGGTGATACACTACGCATTAGCGATTCCGTGGAACGGGTGCATGCCCTGGGGCCCTATCAGATTAAGGTGGAAGGCGTACTCATTGCCAAAGGCCCGGCCAATGAACGGGTGGATTTAAACGGCGATCGTATTGTATTTAGCGGTAGCGACTGGCACGGCATTTATTTCAGTAATTTGAATGACGGTAATTCCGGTACATCCGTCATCGAAAATTGCCGATTCGATTACGCCGATAAAATGGATATCCCCTACCAGGGCGGCGGGGCCATTGCCATCTACAATTCGGATAATGTCATTATTCGAAAATCGGTTTTTTACCGCAATAACGCCCGGCTCGGCGGCGCTATCTACATCGAAAACAGCAGCCCGAAAATCGAAGATTGCTATTTTGAAATAAACGGCCGCGGAGGCGTGAACGCTTTGGAAGCGTACACCGAAGGCGGCGGCGCCATGTACATTAAAAATGCCAATCCCTATTTGCACCGGTTGCGTTTTACCGAGAACGGTTCCAAAAGCGGCGGGGCCATGGTCATTGACGGTTGTTCACCCACGCTGAGCAATATTTTGTTCGACCAAAATTTTTCCACCGGTCTGGCCGGAGCGGTAGCCATTACTTCGGATCTTTCTCATCCGGCACATCCGCGCTTTGTGAATGTTACCGCAGCGGATAACGAGGCCCAAAACGGCGGCGGGGCTTTTCAACTGATGGGCCCAGCTACCAATCCGGAAATCATCAATTCCATTTTGTTCCGCAACAGCAAACCGGAAATCTACATTAACGACGGCGTACCCACCGTCACCTATTCCATTGTGGATTCGGCGGGTACGGAAAACTGGTTTGGTACCGGCTGCTTAACTGACAACCCGACGTTTGATGAATCCGGTGAAATTAAGTATCATTTAAAAAGCGCTTCCTGCGGAACCGGATACGATTCCCCGGCCATCGACGCTGGTCATCCCGATTCCGTGGATACCTATTTGGATTGCAGCGCCGGACTGGGCACAGCCCGGGCCGATATGGGCTATTACGGCGGACGCTATGCCGAGATAAGTACCGGGGTGGAATCATCCGATCCACAGGTTGTCCCGCAGGAATTTAGGCTGAGTCAGAATTACCCCAATCCCTTTAACCCTACTACAAGTATTCAGTATCAAGTATCAAGACAAGGGAATGTGCAATTGATCGTTTATAATGCCCTGGGGCAAAAGGTGGCAACTTTAGTCAATCAAAAGCAAACGCCCGGCCAGTACCGTGTCACCTTTGATGCATCCGGCCTGGCCAGCGGGGTGTATTTTTACCGCCTTTCTACCAAAGATTTTATTCAAATAAAAAAAATGATTCTGTTACGATAATTTAAACAATCTTGAAAGGAATCAATCATGAAAATAGGTCTGAGTAGTTTAGTTGTGTTATTTTTTAGCACTTTGTTAATGGCTTACAGTGGCGGTAGCGGTACGGAGGAAGATCCGTATCAAATTGCAACCCTTAGCGATTTGCAACAATTGTCAAACACTTCTTCGGATTGGGACAAACATTTTATTCAAACTACCGACATTGATGCTTCGGCCACAATTAACTGGGACGACGGGGCCGGATTTAATCCGATTGCCTCGGATGGCATCAATTTCAGCGGCTCTTACGATGGGCAAAGTCATATTATAGATCAATTATATATAAATAGGCCAACCAAACAATACACAGGATTATTTTCATATATTGGTCAGCATGCCGAAGTAAGAAATCTTGGTTTAACTAATGTTAATATTACCGGAGGTCAACAAACCGGAGCGTTGACTGGGATCAATGCAAATTATTCCGTAATTGAAAATTGTTATTCCACGGGAAATGTTCATGGTGATCAAAAAGTAGGTGGTTTTGCCGGTGAAAACTACTATCATGCTTCTATTTCAAATTGTTACACGACATGTGAAGTTATTGCTGATACCTATGACTATTCCGGTGGTTTTATAGCGCTCAATTTTTCTAATTCAACCATAACGAACTGTTATAGCACTGGCTCTGTAGAAGGCTATGAATATGTTGGCGGATTTGTAGGTGGGAATAACTATTTATCGACTATTTCCGACTGCTACAGCACCGGGAATGTATTTGGCGAAAAATCCAGTGGAGGATTTATTGGATTGAATTCGAATTCATCTGCGTTAATCCAAAATTGTTACTGTACAGGTGATGTGACACGAAAAAGCGGTTCAACTGATTTGAATTTTGCCGGATTCTCCGGATGGAATAATGAATTGATTCAGAAATGTTACTCCACAGGGAGTGTATTTTATGAAGGAAGCGCGGCACCTACGAACAAAGGATTTAGTGCAGAAGGAAGTGGAACTTATAGTGATAATTTTTTTGACAGCGAAGCGTCAAATCAATCTTCGGATATAGAAGGCAGCGCCGAGCCAAAAACAACAGACGAGATGAAAAACGTTGCCACTTTCACGGACTTGACCACAACAGGTCTGTCTTCTGCCTGGGATTTTGTCGGCAATCCATATGATGATTCCGGAACGGATGATAATTGGGATATTGATAGAAGCGCAGCTTTTAACAATGGATACCCTTATCTAACCTGGCAAAGTGGAGGGCCCTCCGCTATTAACGATCAAATTTTTGTCGCTAAACAATTTACATTAAAGCAAAATTTTCCCAATCCATTTAACCCCACAACAAGTATCCGGTATCATATAGCCAAACAAGGGAATGTGCAATTGATCGTTTATAATGCCCTGGGTCAAAAGGTGGCAACTTTGGTCAACCAAAAACAAGCGCCAGGGCAGTACACGGTTAATTTTGATGCCAGCAGATTGGCCAGCGGGGTGTATTACTACCGACTAAAAACCGGTAACCGATTTACACAGACGAAAAAGATGATTCTAATGAAATAGCGCTGATGGGCAAATTCCGGTAAAAACCAGGTGTACATTGTACGTTTCCGATAAACTCAATACAAGTACACCAAATGAGAATACTCATGCAAAATCAACAGAGGTATTTCAAGAAAACAAATATTGTAAATCTAAAACTAAAGTGTTAAAAATTTTGCAGAACTTTAAGTAAAAATAATTAAGGAGGAAAAATCATGTTTAAATTAGTAACAGGACTTTTTCTGCTGACTCTATCTGTTCATGCCCAAAGCATAATTTTTATTGAAAAGGACGAAATAAGCACAAATGCGCAATCCGCTCAGGCCGTTTTTGCCTGCGATATGGACGGCGATTTTGATAACGACGTGCTATCCGCATCCTATTCCGATGACAAAATCGCCTGGTACGAAAACCGGGGAGGCGGTAATTTTGTTCAGCATACTATTACAACGGCCGCTGACGGTGCCATGGATGTTTTCGCCTGCGATATGGACAACGACGGTGATATAGATGTAGTATCAGCCTCTGCGATAGACGAAACAATTGCCTGGTACCAAAACGACGGGATGCTGAATTTTTCAATGCACCTTATTTCTAACACAGCTCACAATGCGCGCAGCGTATATGCATGGGATGTGGATGGCGATGGCGACCGGGATGTGGTGGCAGCTTATTCCAGTTCGATCGTCTGGTTTATCAATCAGGGCGGCCCGTTTCCTGCTTTTGTGGAAGACACCATCAGCACAAAAGTAGGAAGTGCGCGGAGTGCCCGGGCTGGCGATATGGATGGCGACGGTGATGTAGATATTGTAGCCGCTTCGTACGGGGGTGACTCCTTAGTTTGGTTTAAAAACAATGGTGCTCAGGATTTCTCCGAAAAAGTGGTTGAACAGTATGCTTATACGCCGTATTCCCTCAGTTTGGCCGATATGGATGGCGACGGTTATTTGGATGTAATCGCTCCCGATTATTCGCACGATCGTATCTATTGGTATGAAAATAAAAATGCCTACTTTCAGGAACATCTCATTTCTAATGGAGGATTGGATGGGCCCACTTCGGTTTATCCTGTCGATCTTGACGGCGATGGAGATTTAGATATTCTGGCCGCTTCGGACCTCGACAATATGGTTTCCTGGTTCGAAAACGACGGCAGTAATAACTTTACTCAGGATACTATTTCGGTTCATGCGCAAGGAGCTAAATCGGTTTATGCGGCGGATTTGCTCGGGAACGGACGTCCCGACGCGCTTTCCGCTTCCAGCGGCGACAATAAAATCGCCTGGTATGAAAACAGCTCGGCGAGCGCTATTAACGTGTCCGGTTTGCTTCCCGCACAATCGGAGCTTTTTCAGAATTATCCCAATCCCTTTAACCCCACTACAAGCATTCGGTATCAGGTAGCCAAACAAGGGAATGTGCAACTGATTGTTTATAATGCCCTGGGGCAAAAAGTAAAAGAGTTGGTCAATAAAGAACAGCCCGCAGGTGCCTACACAGTGCAGATGGACGGCACGGGCCTGGCCAGTGGGGTGTATGTTTACAAACTACAGATTGGTAATCAATTTAATCAAATAAAGAAAATGGCCTTAATAAAATAGGGAGATTGGTGATGAAACGATTGTTACAAATCAGCGTGATGTTTGTCTTGGTTAGCAGTATGTTGTTTGGTCAGAGTATTGAAAAAAATGAAAAAACCTTGCCTGACGCCAATCCGGATAGGATAGCCCGGGACTTTTTTAACGGTCATCAGAACAACCATTTCAGTAAAACCAATGGGGTGACCGGCGCAGCCGTTACAAAAGAAGATGTATTTTATGGGAAAGCCGCAGGAGATTATTTCGGCTATTCCGCCGCATCGGCCGGCGATGTGAATGGCGATGGATATGATGATTTGATTGTCGGTGCGTATGGGAATGATGACGCAGGAACTTCAGCCGGTAAAGCATATATCTATTATGGTGGGAAAAGCATGGACTACGTTGCTGATGTCACCTTAGTCGGAGCGGCCGCTTATAACTATTTTGGTCATTCGGTATCAACTGCCGGGGACGTAAATGGCGATGGCTATGACGATGTGATTGTTGGAGCTTATGGAAATGATGACGGTGGAAGTTCAGCCGGCAAAGCCTATGTTTATTTTGGCGGACCGGCAATGGATAACACTGCGGATGTAACGATGATCGGAGAAAATGGCAGCGATTTTTTTGGTTTCACGGTTTCCTCGGCAGGTGATGTGAACGGTGACGGCTATGATGAAGTACTTATCTCTGCCACTGGTAATGATCAGGGCGGTACGAGCGCGGGGAAAGTTTACATCTACTATGGCGACGCCACAATGGATAATACAGCCGATTTGACCATAATTGGTGAGGCCGGAGGCGATAATTTTGGAGCGTCCCTTTCAACCGCCGGGGATATGAACGGGGATGGTTATGATGACGTGATCATCGGTGCGCATAATAATGATGAAGCAGGTAATTTGGCGGGGAAAGTTTATATCTATTTGGGTGGAGCTTCCATGGATGGCACGGCTGATTTGACCATGACCGGTGAAGCAGCCAGTAATTATTTTGGCTATTCGGTTTCCTCAGCCGGCGATATAAATGGTGATGGTTTTGGGGATGTCATTATTGGCGCCTACGGGAACGGTGATAATGGCACCAGCGCCGGAAAAGTCTATATTTATTTTGGCGGCAGCACATTGGATAACACGGCTGATGTGACTATAGCGGGCGAAAATGGGGGCGATTCCTTTGGTTGGTCGGTTGCCGCTGCCGGGGATGTAAATGGGGATGGCTATGGTGATGTGCTGGTGGGCTCGTCTGGAAACGACGACAATGCCAGCGGTGCCGGGAAAGCTTATCTCTATTTTGGTTCCGAAAACATGGACACCCTAGCGGATTTTACAAAACTTGGCGAAGCCGAGAATGATCAGCTGGGCGGTTGTGTATCCTCCGCCGGTGACGTAAATGGTGACGGTTATGCCGATATACTTTTGGGCGTTTACAGAAACGATGATGCTGGAACCGATGCCGGCAAAGTTTACCTGTATATGCAGAAATTAAACGGTTCAACCAATTATGCAAATTGGACTGTTGAGTGGAATGATCTTGGCTATTCCTACTTTGGACTAAAAGTGTTGTCGGCTGGCGATTTAAATGGTGATGGGTATGATGATGTTTTAATAACATCATATATATATCATAATAGTATGGGAAAAGTATGGATCTATTTTGGTGGCTATGATATGGATACTTCAATAGATTTAGAAATGAACGGTGAAAATGAAATGGATGAATTTGGAAAATCCGTTTCCGCTATCGGAGATGTAAACGGCGATGGCTATGATGATGTAATTGTCAGTGCACCGGATTACAACTCATTAGGGAAAGTTTATATCTATTTTGGTGGTGTTTCTATGGATAATACGGCCGACATTACAATGACGGGCGAAGCGTCAGGTGATGATTTTGGGTCTAGAGTCGCTTCTACAGGTGATGTGAATGGCGACGGTTTTGACGATGTGATAGTGTGCGCGCGTCAGAATGATGATGGTGGTTCCGGTGCTGGTAAAGTTTATATATATTTTGGTGGTGTTTCTATGGATAATACGGCCGATATTATAATGATAGGTCAAGCGGAAGGAGATAATTTTGGTGGAGGATATAGTCCCGGTGATTTAAATGGAGATGGGTACGACGATGTAATAGCAAGTGCTAAATATAATGACGAAGGCGGAACCGATGCCGGTAAAGCTTACATATATTTTGGTGGTGTTTCAATGGACACTACAGCAGATATAACTATGCTTGGTGATTCGGCTTATGCCAGGTTCGGAGGTGGGACATATCCTGCCGGAGATGTGAATGGTGACGGATATGATGATATTATAATTGGAGACATGCGTAATGATGAAGCTGGTACGGATGCCGGGAAAGCCTACATATATTTTGGTGGGGCCGCTATGGATAAGATTGCCGATATTTCAATGACCGGCGAAGCGGAAGGAGATCATTTTGGTGGAAGTGTGTCCTCTCCTGGTGATGTGAATGGAGATGGGTATGATGATGTTATTATTACGGCCTCTCTAAATGATGAGGGCGGTTCCAATACCGGTAAAGTTTACGTATTTTTCGGTGGTGCCACTATGGATAATATTGCCGATGTAACAATGACTGGTGAAACAAGTGGAGATGACTTTGGTGCAAGTGCTTCATTTGCAGGTGATGTGAACGGCGATGGCTATGATGATATAATTGTCGGTGCACCGTATTATAATATTTATCAAGACGGTAAGGTCTATATTTATTTCTCTTCAGCACAATCGGTAAAACCCGGCTTGTATTCGGTTGAAGATGTACCTAACGACCAGGGCGGTTATGTACGCATCAACTGGAGCCGCTGCGCTTATGATAATGCCCGGGACCGGCGTGTGGATAAATACATTGTTTACGGCAGTCCGCGTAAAATAAACGGAGAGTACGCCTGGCAGGAAATCGCCGAAGTGAATGCGGCCTATAAGAATTACTATTCTTACACCGCTAAAACGAACTACGATTCCACTTCTCAATCCAATGCCGTGTTTTATTACAGCGTCAGCGCATTTTCTTCCGCCAGTGGAGAAATATGGACCTCAGGTGTAAAATCAGCCTATAGTGTGGATAATCTTTCCCCCTCTGCTGCGACATATGCCAACGCTGCTCAATTAGATAAGAATTCCGTACAGGTCGTTTGGGATAAAAATTCTTCCGACCCGGATGTTAGTCACTACGCTGTTTATCGCTCGCTTACCAGCGACTTTACACCGGATGCTTCTTCATTTGTTGTCAATACAACGGATACGACCTATTTGGATACCGAACCCTACGACCATCAAAATTCTTACTACAAAATTGTTACTTATGATATCCATGAAAACAAATCCAACCCTTCCCCCCAGGCCGTTGTTTATTTTGACAGTTCGCTGCCGGTGACGCTGACCAATTTTACGGCGAAGGTCTCTTCCACTACGCATAATGCCATACATATTCAATTCAGCACCGCTTCGGAAGAGAATATTCTCGGATTTAATATTTTACGGTCCGAAAAAGAAAACGAAGGCTATATGCTGGTTAGCGGCTACAGGGACAACGATTCTTTAAGCAGTCGCGGTTCCGGATCGTATGGTTATGAATATTCCTGGGAAGATGGTAAGGTTCAGAGCGGAAAGACCTATTGGTACAAACTGGAATCGGTTGGCTTAAATGGAGGAAGTATTTTTTATAAACCGGTATCTGTAAAAGCGGAATTTTTACCGGTTGAATTCGCCCTTAACCAGAATTACCCCAATCCCTTTAATCCGACAACCACTCTGGATTATCAATTGCCGGTTGCCAGTGATGTTCACCTTACGGTTTACAATGCGCTTGGCCAAAAAGTGCGCACATTAGTATCCGGCTACCAACAACCCGGTTATTATTCTATTACTTTTGATGGGGCCGGCCTGGCCAGCGGGGTGTATTACTATCGCTTAGAAGCAGGAAGCTTTATGCAGATTAAAAAAATGATGTTGGTACGGTAAAATAGAAAGAATATTTATATACAAACATAAGGAAATTTTAATGAAATTGAGATTAATCTTTATTGTTCTTCTTACCTTTAGTGCAGCGGTTTTTTCGCAAAGCAATAAACTAAGCGGCCCGTGGCTGCTTACTAAAGCCGAAGTCAAAGGCAAAACAGTCACGCCGTATCAGATTTTTGATTTCAGGACTAACGGCAAATTGTCAGTATTGGACGTTGAAGTGGGCACCTGGCGCTATGATAAAAACGCCAACACCGTCATTTTGCAATCCAAAATGGATAAGGATTTTAACGGGCAGGGTAAAATTCTTAAGCTTACTCCGGAAGCATTCGTTATGAATAAAGGGGGGGATATCTATTATTACACCCGCGTCCATCCGGAAAAGATCGCCAAAGGCAACAAAGCCTCCCATTTGGCCGGTACGTGGAAATTATCCGGTACGGAATATCCGTTTGCAGTTTTAAAGCTGGACTTGCCGGATCACTTTACTCTGGTTCAAGCCGACGAAGGCGAAACGGATACGAGACAAGGCAGCTGGATGTTTGTGCCAAAAGAGAAAGCTCTTATTTTTATGGGCTTTTCGCATTTGCTACGCGGAAAAATGTCGCTTAGTACTGTAACGGCCGACGGTTTTACAATACAAACATCCGATCACGTACTCAAAGCGCAGCGCGTTAAAGAAGAAGGAACAAAAATAGAACGCTTAACCTTTACGGAAGACGATTTTCCCGAAGACGCCGAGCCGGACGAATCACAACTGCCGTGGCGGGATTTTGATCAAATGGTGGAATTTCTCAATAAAGTGGCTTCCGTTCAGTACAGCAATGGGCTGTTAATGCCGGAGCTGAACTTGTTTAAACACACCAGCGTCATTGTTTCAAAAATACAAGTCAATCCCAATAAACCCAGGGTAACATTTACCAATCTCTCCGTTTCCGGGAAGGATTCGTCCCAGTTCTCTGAGAACTACAAAGGCGGGCTGACCAACAGCAACAATGCCTTTTTCCCGAAAGAAGAACTCTGGCGCTATCGCATTACAGGTGTGGAAAAGATAACCGTTCCCGCCGGCACGTTTGCCTGCACGGTGGTCGAAGCGGTGGATGGTGATAAGAAACTCAAATACTGGATGATTAACGACATGCCCGGCATTTACGCCAAAATCATCATCGATGAAACCGATCCCTTTGGCGAGGCTTCTTACACGGTGCAGGAGTTGGAGAAAATTAATTACAAGGCAGATTAGGAATTAGGAATTAGGAATCTGGGATGGCTGAAGCACTGACAACAACATGAATTAACAATTTATTAATTAAACATTTTATTTAGTTATTTTAAGGAGTTTTTATGAAGTACTTTTCTTTTTTATTCGTTTTTCTTTTGATTATCCAGGCAAGTTTCGCGCAGGATGTGGGAACACAG
>JANTHG010000090.1 GCA_024762535.1 Calditrichaceae bacterium | reverse complement strand
TATCTGCGCCGGATAGGCATTGTACCATAAAAACCCGATGGCAGCGCCAAAAACCGCAAGACAAAAGATAGCCAGTTCCTGGGTTCCCGGCAGGTAAATGATATTTAAATAGGAACTCATCTTCACATTACTGGATACATACGCTACACCGGCCAGAGCAATAAAAGCCACACCGGATAGTCCGGCAGCCAGCCCGTCCAGCCCATCCGTTAAATTGACCGCATTGGAAGAGCCGGTCAGCACAAACACTACCACAAGGATGTAGACCGGTCCAAAATCAATTTCCAGATTTTTGAAAAACGGAATACTCGTGTTGGAATGCAGCCCGGAAAAGAAGGGATGATAGTAAATCACCAAACCAATTAACAGCCCTAAACTGACCTGACCGATTAATTTATAGCGCCCCACCAAACCTTTTTTAAATTTCAGGATGGCTTTTAAATAATCATCAATAAAACCTACCAGCCCCATAGCAGCGGTGGTGGTCAAAATGAGCAACACATACAAATTCGACAGATCGGCCCAAAGCAAAACAGAGGTTATGATCGAGACCAGGATAATCAACCCGCCCATGGTGGGCGTTCCCTTTTTGGCTATATGCGTAGCCGGGCCGTTGGTACGGATTTCTTCGCCAATCTGGTATTTTTGCAACAGTCGGATAAAACGCGGTCCTACCCACAGGGCAATGAACAAAGCGGTAACCGCTGCCAGCGCCGCGCGTACCGTGATATAACGGAACACGTTAAATCCAAAATAGTAATCGGAAAACTGATATAAAAATTTTGCAAGCATAATGGGTTCCGGCCTTATTTAAAATAGTCCAGTATTTTTTCCATTTGCATCCCACGCGAACCTTTAAGAAGTACCAAGTCACCCGGTTGCAAGGATTTTTTAAGCATCTCTGCCATTGCTAAGTGATTTTCGAACCAGTGCGCCGCTTTGTCTGAATGACTTACGACCTGCATAGTTTCGCCAAGCAGCAACACGGTTGCCTGCGGCAGTAACAGCGCCTGCTGCACTATGCGCCGATGCTCCTGCAATCCGCTCCCCCCCAGTTCCAGCATATCACCGAGACAAATCCAGCGCCGGCCTGTTACCTGCATTTTATCCACGGCCTGCAAAGCGGCTGCCGCCGAATCGGGATTGGAATTGTAGGCGTCGTTAATAAACGTAACGCCGTTTATATGTAGAGTCTGCATACGCTTTTCCGCGCTGTTAAAAGATTCCAGCCTGTCTTTAATTTCCGTTTCGGTCATACCAAAATCCAGGGCCACAGCCGCGGCTGCCAGTGCATTTTGCACATTATGTGATCCGGGAACCTGCAATTGTATTTCCACAGAATGGTTCAAAACAAATCGGGCGCAACCTGTGCTGTCTACTTCCTGCAGGGTAGCCTCTACCTGCGCCCCCTGTTTTGTGGCGTAGGTTACTGCCTGCAGCGCATTATTTTGATACTGACGCAGGAACGCATCATCCGCATTCAGGTAAATCCGTGAACCGGCTTTCATCCCGTCAAACAACGAGAGTTTTTCTTCCGCCACTTTTTCTTTGCTTTTAAAAAACTCCAGATGTGCCGCCCCCACATTGGTAACCAGTGCACGATTGGGTTGAGCAATGCGGGTAAGTAAAGCTATTTCACCGGGATGATTGCTTCCCATTTCAATAACAGCTATTTTGTGTTTCCGGTCAAGTTGCAGCAAAGTCAGCGGCACGCCAATATGGTTATTAAAATTCCCTGCTGTGCGATGCACATTCCACTTAGCCGAAAGCAGATGCGCAATCATCTCTTTGGTTGTCGTTTTACCGTTGGAACCGGTAAGCCCCAGTACCGGAATATCAAAATGAGCGCGATACCGTGCGGCCAGTTCCTGTAAGGCATTCAACGTATCCGGCACCACGGCAAGCGGTGTTTTTAAACCTGTAAAATAAGACGCCCTGTCTTTCTGCACTACCATAAAACGCGGGCCAAACGATTCCGCTTCTTTTAAAAATGTGTGAGCGTCAAAGCGGTCACCAATCAAAGCCCAGAAAACCTGTCCGGATTGCAGCGTGCGCGAATCGGTACTTATCTGCTGCACTACCGACTGTCCGATTTGGTCGAAACCTACCCACTCGATTCCGGTCAACGTTTCAAAATCATTCATGCGGATTTCAGGCATGACGCGCCGCCTTCCGTAAGAGTTCCGCTTCGTTAAAATCGTGTTTTACACCATTGATTTCCTGATAGGTTTCGTGCCCTTTCCCCGCAATCAGAACAACATCGCCCGGCTGTGCTAATTCTACTGCCTTGGTAATCGCTTCTCTGCGGTCGGTAATCACAAGCCGTTTATCAGGCAGCTTCATTCCCTTTAAAATATCTTCGATAATGGCTTCCGGCTGTTCCGTACGCGGATTATCTGTGGTTACAATGGCAAGGTCCGCCTCTGCTTCCGCTACCGCACCCATCAACGGACGTTTGCCGGTATCACGGTCGCCGCCGGCGCCAAACAGAACCAGCAACCGTTCCTTTGTTAACGGACGCAGCGCCAGCAGCGCTTTTTCCAGCGCGTCCGGTGTGTGCGCATAATCGATAACAGCCGTTACATCGTTTCCCAACGCATAGGCCTGCAGGCGTCCCGGAACAAAGCTGACCTGTTCCAAACCCGCTGCAATCGCTTTAAAACTCAGTTGCAGGGCTACACCTGCTGCAGCGGCCGCCGTGAGGTTGGCCACATTAAATGCGCCGATAAGTTTAGAACGGATGGTCAAGAATTCGGACCCGATTTTCAGCTGCACCTGTGTACCCGAAAGATCACCCTGCCAGCTTTCCACCTGAACATCCGCTTTAGGATGAAAACCGTAGGTTACTGTTTTTGCCTGCACAACCGCACTCAGTCGCCGGCCAAAGGCATCATCCAGATTGACTACAGCTTTGCCATTGGCTTTGAGTAAATCGAAGAGATGCGCTTTAGCCTGAAAATACGCTTCTTCCGTTTTATGAAAATCCAGATGGTCGCGCGTTAAATTGGTAAACACAGCGGCATCAAAACGCAACCCTTCCACCCGCTGCAAAGCAAGGGCATGTGAAGAGACTTCCAGCACAACAGCCTGCTGCCCGTTTTCTACCATTTCTGCGAGCATACGCGCCATATCCGCTGCTTCGGGCGTGGTATTCCAGGCTGCCGCCTGTTTGGAACCGTAATAATAAGCGATGGTTCCCATCAGACCTGCCCGTTTACCGGAAGCTTCCAACATAGAGCGAATCAAAAAGGCCACACTGGTTTTACCATTGGTTCCCGTTACCCCAACCAGTTTTAAAGCGTCAATAGAATCCCGGTATAATTCCGCAGAAAGCAGGGCCAGGGCGCGGCGTGCATCCGACACCTTTATTTGCGACAGCGTAACTTCGGGATGGTATGTTTCCACTACTGCAGCGAGTGCGCCTTTCTGTTGTGCCTGACGTAAAAAATCATGTCCGTCGCTTTTAAATCCACGTACTGCCACAAATAAATCGCCGGGCTCTATTTTGCGGGAATCAAAATGGATTCCATGCACAGGCAGCTGAGCGACTTGCGCAGGAATTTCTGCATTTAAGACTGTGAATAATGATTGCAAAGGTTTATTCATGATTTTTTTCTTGTCTTTAAAACGCCAAAGACCTTTCGATGAAAGGTCCTGCAGTTAACGGCAAACCAAAGTTAAAGCTGTACGTTGTTTAATTGTTTTACCCGGTGGTGGTTCCTGATTACGCACTATACCGGCCGTATTTCCTTTTAATTGTATTCGAAACCGCGATAAATCTACTTTGCGTAGAGCCTCCCGTAATGTTAGCCCTAACAAACGCGGCACCTTGTCCTGGTGTACTGTCAAATCACCAAGTTGAAGCACTACCGCGTCTTTATCAATCGTCACCTGGGTTACATATCCCCCCTTGCCTGAAAATTTGTATTCCATATCTCTGGCTTCTAATAAACCGGCAACAATATCTGGCCGAAAACCTTTTACCTGTGGCAGTTTACTCATTTTTTCCACCAAAATTTCCTGATCCGGGTTTAAATGTTTCTGCTGCATGGGATTACGGTTTTCCAAATTTATTATACGCTGAATAATCCGGCTAAATACCGGAGCTGCCGACTGCCCGCCGTAGTGTCCTTTTTGCGGTTCATCCATTATAACAGCCAGCACGTACTGCGGATGTTCATAAGGTGCAAACCCGATGAATGAAGCGGTATACTTTCGGTCCGAATATTTATGCGTTTTGGGATCCAGTTTTCGTGCTGTTCCTGTTTTGCCGCCCACTTTAAGACCGCGCACAGCTGCTTTTTTGCCTGTACCTTCTTCTACAACCGAAAGCATAAAGGATCTAAGTGCATCACTGACCTCATGTGAAATCACTTGACGCACCATACGGGGCTTGTTTGCTTCTACAATGCTTCCATCTGCCGCCTGTAAATGATCAACTACATATGGTTGGTATAAATAACCTCCATTGATTAAAGCGGCATAAGCCGAAACCAATTGAATGGCTGTTACTCCTACGCCATAGCCTATCGAAAGAGATGCTTTACTCAGCCCGGACCATTTTTGAGGATTTTCAAGAATACCTCCAGTCTCACCTAATAAACCGATACCTGTTTGGCTCCCAAAACCAAAATTCAGTAAATACCTAAAAAATGTATTAGACGGTAGAACGTCACTCATTTTAATCATACCAATATTAGAAGAAACCGTTATTACTTTTTTTAAAGAGAGCCAGCCATGTTTTTTTGTATCCCGAAAATATTTATTAAATAATTTATATTTCCCTTGTTCACAATACACGATATCATCAGATTTTTTAAGTTGTTTTTGCAGCAAAATTGCAGTTGTAATCGGCTTCATCGTGGACCCAGGTTCAAATACATCAGCAATAACTCTGTTCCGCTTAGAATTAGCTTTATATTCTTGCTGCCTGTTGGGATTAAAAGAAGGGTAGCTTGCCATAGCCAGTACAGCACCAGAATACGGGTTTAAAACAACTGCCATTCCAGCTTTAGCCTTGGAAATCTCTGCTCCGCGTGCTAATTCCTGCTCTACTACAGTCTGGATATTTTTATCAATTGTCAAATATATATCATTTCCAGGCTGCGGTTTTTGAACCGGATGATCCGCATTAAAGAATTGTCCCCTTGCAGCGTCAATCTGCAAAATTGCTTTCCCATCAATTCCACTAAGCTGTTTGTCATATTGCTTTTCCAGACCACTCAGCCCATGATTATCCGGATCAGTAAAGCCTAACAAAGCAGCTGCGTAAGTCCGGTAAGGATACTCCCGTTGGAAACGTTTCGTTCGGATAAGTCCCCGTTCCTTTAATTGTAACAAGGGTTGAATATCGCGACCGGCAACTCGCCTTGCCAAATAGGTGTACCGACCAGATAAATTCAATTTACGATTAAACCAGGATTCAGGCTTACGTAAAACCTTACTGCATAATTGTGCTAATTTCGTTTTATTTCGAACCATTTGCGGATCTGCAGCTATATCATAGTAAATCGTATTATCAGCCAGTTTATTACCATTACGATCACAAATTGCACCACGATCGGCATGCAGTATTGTGCTACGACTCGATTGTCGATTTGCCATGGAAGCAAACAGATCATGATTAAGAATCTGCACACGGAATAAATTTATTTCCAAAGCAAGCCAAAGAATCGTAATCAATACGGTTAGGACTGCGAGACGCCCCTTGCGCACTTTTGCCTGTGACCGTTTAAACACTTATTGGACTCCCGCCATTTGAACTTTTTTGGAATTGATTGGTTTATTTTTCTCTGCTAAATGCTTCATAACATCCATCTCTCTGAGTTGAAGTACATACACTTTATCTGTATTTATCTCCAACCCCAACTTTTTTGTGGCAATTCTGCTGATTCGGTCATAGTTCTGTAACCGATCAACTTCGGCCTGTAAACGAGCCGTTTCACTTTGCAGCTTTTCTTTTTGCTTACTCAATGTACGTAAATCTTTCATCAACAAATCAATAGTAAACGACTGGTACATTTTAAATGAAACAACAAGCAATAACGAAAGCATTATTGAAAACGTAAATGCTTTTTTAGCAAGTACGCTTGCTGATTTCTTTTTTGAATGTCTTTTGGTCGTCATATTTTTTCTCCCACCCTAAAATGCGCGCTGCGCGCCCTGGGGTTCTGTTGTATTTCTTCTTCCTGCGGTACAATAAGAAAGGGTTTAACCCGCTTTAACCGGGGTGTTTTACCGCACACACAATAGGGCAACTCCGGCGGGCAAGTACAGGGATTTTCCTGTTCCCTGAAAAAATGTTTAACAATCCTATCTTCTAATGAATGATAGGCAATAACACCTATCCGGCCGCCGGGTTTTAAACAATCTACTGCTGTGTGCAGCGCGTGTTCCAGAATTTGCAGTTCCGCATTGACCTCGATACGCAAAGCCTGAAAAATACGCGCATAGCTTTTGGTTAAAAATTTACCGGAAACACAGCGCCTTATGGCAGCCATCAACTGGTCGCTAACCAACAACGCTTCGTTTTGCCGCTGACGAACCACAGCGCGGGCAATGCAGCGCGCCCGTCGTTCTTCCCCGAATTCCCTGAATATCCGGCTTAGTTCCTCTTCACTGTAATCTGCCAAAATATCAGCGGCGCTAACATCCTGAGCGCTGTCCATACGCATATCCAACGGCACACCTTCACGAAAGGCAAATCCACGGGCATCGGCATCGATTTGGTGAGACGAAACCCCAAGGTCCAGCAAAACGCCATCCAGCGCGTCCACCTGTGCCTCCCGCATCGCTGCTTCTATGTCGCTGAACACGCCCCGGTAAAGCACTACATTCGAATACGCTTTCAGCCGCTCCCGGGCAAAAGCAATCGCTTCCCCGTCCCGGTCTATGCCGATGTAGCAAGCGTCTTCCGTTAGCTTTTCCATGAAAAATAGGGCATGCCCGCCGCCACCGAGGGTACCGTCCAGGTAATTGCCGCCCGGATTCAGCAGCAGCATATCACGTACTTCCTGTGCTAAAACCGGTAAATGATATGCAGCCAAGCTATTCGCCTTTATCAAAGAACATATCCGTAAAACTGATTTCTTCGGTCAGATCCGAAAGGCTGATGTTTTCCTTTTCCAAATAGTCCTCATACACTTTGGGATTCCAAATTTCGAATTTGTTTAAGGATCCAATGATTAACAGCTCTTTAGTAATCTGCCCTTTTTGCAGCAGGCGCGGCGGAATTTTTATGCGCCCCTGACTATCCATGGTGACAATGTGCGCGGCGCCTACAAACATGCGGATGAAATCCCGGATTCTTTTATCGAGAGGATTGAGCGTGCGAAGTTTTTTGGTAAGACGTTTCCACTCGTTTAGCGGATAGGCATAAAGATTAATGTTCTCGAAGCCGGGCGTAAACACGATGGTATTTTCCGCTTCGGGTACGAATAATTTACGCACACCGGAGGGAATATTGACACGATCTTTTCCGTCCAGGGAACAGCTGAATTCCCCGGCAAAGTCTGTTATGGCCATATTAATAGGGCACTTTCACCATTTTCAGTAATTTTAAGGAATTTTGTACCACAATGATAACATCATTTCGGCAGGAAATCAAGATATATTAGGAGTTTTTTGAGGTTATTTGATATTATTTTTTACAGCGATGGGGGGAATTAAGTTATTAAGTTAAAAAGTTATTGAGTTGTTGGGTTGTTGAGTTAGTTAAGGTTGCATATGGGAACTGGGAATTGGGAATTGGGAACTGCCCCGGGTTCCCGGGGCAGACACTCTTGGCTCTTAGAAATTGGCAATTGGTTATTGTTTTTTTACTCTTTCTTCATAGAAAGCCCGATACGGCCGCGTTCCAAATCGATGCTCACTACACGAACTTCCACCACATCCCCGACAGAAACCACTTCGGTTGGATTTTTCACGTATTTTTTAGCCATCTGGCTCACATGAACCAATCCGTCCTGCTTAACGCCTATATCGACAAACGCGCCAAAATCAACCACATTTCGTACCGTACCGTTGAGCACCATCCCTTCTTTTAAATCTTCCATTTTCAGCACTTCGCTTTTTAGAATGGGCTTAGGGAGTTCGTCGCGCGGGTCTAATCCCGGTTTTTCCAGGTTGTCCAGAATATCATTAAACGTGGGTTCACCGATGCCCAGTTCATCCAACAAAGCGTTTAATTCCAGGTTAACCTCTTTCAGTTTTTTTCGCACCAGTGCGCCCTGTTCCGCCACATTTGTAATGCCTGTCTTTTTCAGTAATTTTTCTGTGGCAGCGTACGACTCCGGATGAATCGCCGTGTTATCCAACGGATTATCACCGTGAGGGATGCGTAAAAATCCGGCGGCCTGCTGAAAGGCAATCGCACCCACACCGGGCACTTCTTTCAGCTCTTCTCTGTTTTTAAAAACGCCGTGCGCATCGCGATACGCCACTACCGCTGCAGCTGTTCGTGATGTGAATCCCGATACATGTTTAAGCAGGGAGGCCGAGGCCGTATTCAAATTTACACCAACGTTGTTTACAGCGGATTCCACTACCTGCTTTAAGGTAACCGCAAGCTGTCGCTGATTAACATCATGCTGATACAAACCTACGCCAATACTTTTGGGGTCAATTTTTACCAGTTCGGCCAAAGGATCCAGCAGACGGCGGGCGATGGAAATATTTCCACGCATGCTTGCTTCCAAATCCGGAAATTCTTCCTGAGCCACTTTGGAGGCAGAATAAACCGAGGCGCCCGCTTCATTAACAATAATATAGTGCACTTCCCGTTCCGGTTTCATTTCACCAATTAGTTCGGCCACCATTTGTTCTGTTTCGCGGCTGGCCGTACCATTGCCAATGGCAATGATATCCACATTGTATTTCTCCACCATGCCGCGCACCACACTCTTGGCTTCAAAATATTTTTTTTGCGGCGGATGGGGATAAATCGTATTGCCTTCGAGATATTTTCCGGTGGCGTCGATTACCGCCACTTTGGATCCGGTACGGAATCCCGGATCTATGCCCATAATAATTTTACCGCGCACCGGTGGCTGCAACAGTAAATTTTTAACATTTTCCGCAAAGATATTAATAGCGTGCGCATCCGCTGCTTCCGTTAGTTCATTTCGGATTTCCCGTTCAATGGAAGGAGCGATAAGCCGCCGGTAACTATCCTGCAAAGCCTGAAACAGCTGATCGGTAAAAATACTGCTTTTGTTGTGAATAATCTGCCGTTCCATTAACTCAATAATCTGATCTTCCGGCACGTCCACATGTACTTTTAGCACACCCTCGGTTTCACCGCGGTTAATGGCAAGGATGCGGTGCGGCGGAATATTGCGGATGGTTTCGCTGAAGTCATAATACATTTCGTAAGGCGTACGTTCTTCCGCTTTTTTGAGATCGCTACGCAGAAGGCCTTTCTTCCGGGTTTGTTCACGCACTATTTTACGGATATCCGCATCATCGCTGATACGTTCGGCCAGAATATCTCGGGCGCCGGTCAGCGCCTCTTCCACTGTATTGACTTCTTTTTCGGCATTAATAAATTCGGCGGCCACATCTTCGGGCGAACCGGAAGTCTGTTCCTGATTCCAGATGAGCTCAGCCAGCGGTTCCAAACCCTTTTCTTTGGCAATGGTAGCCCGTGTTCGTTTTTTCGGTTTAAAGGGCAGGTACAAATCTTCCAGTTCCTGTAATTTGGTAACCGCTTTAATTTTAGCTTCCAGTTCCGGAGTGAGTTTATCCTGCTCGGCAATGGATTTTAGAATAGTTTCTTTCCGGGATTCGAGCGCGCGCAGGTAGTGCATGCGTTCTTCCACCGCACGAATCTGGTTTTCGTCCATGGAACCGGTTACTTCTTTACGGTAACGAGCGATAAAAGGAACCGTGTTGCCGTCATCCAATAAATCTATTGTATTTTTAACCTGAATAGTTTTGAGATTGAGTTCTTCAGCTACTAAGCTGAGCATATCCAGTTCATTCATGTATCTTTACATCCTTCTCTTTTTTGGGCGAAATTGTTTCTAAAATCCCAGTCTATGCAGCTTGCTGTCATTTTTGCGCCAGTCCTCCTGCACTTTAACGCGTAATTCAAGGAAAACCTCACGCCCTAAAAATTCTTCAATTTCCCGGCGGGCCGAGGATCCTATTTTCTTAAGCGCTTCGCCGTTCTTGCCGATTAAAATACCCTTTTGAGAGCGGCGTTCCACAATAATCGTGGCCGAAATATAATCTTTGCCTTTTCCCCGTTCCTTAAATTCTTCTATAACAACTTCCGTGGAATAGGGTACTTCCTGATAAAAGAGGCGAAATATTTTTTCGCGAATCAACTCGCCGACAAAAAAACGTTCGGGCTGATCGGTTATCACATCCGGCGGATAAAAAGGAGGGCTGTAAGGAATAAGCTTTATCAGACTATCCTTCAAATCGTCTAACCCGTCGCTTTTTAAGGCGGAAACAGGAATAATCGCATCGAAGTTGTAAAAACTGTGATAGGTTTCAATCAGCGGTAAGAGCTGTGCTTTTTCCAGCAAGTCAATTTTATTCAGAACCAGAATAACAGGCAGGTTTTTAGGATTTAACTTTTGCCATTCCAAATTGGGTGGATGCGCTTTATCGGTCACATCAATGAGTAGAATAAGCGCGTCGGCATCGTGCAGAGCCAAATCCACATATTCCATCATTTTTTTCTGCAACTGATAGCGGGGCTTGAGCAGGCCGGGCGTATCCATAAATACCACCTGCATATCATCCGTATTCAAAATACCCAGCACACGGCGCCGTGTGGTTTGCGGACGGGCCGAAATAATGGACAGTTTAATATTGAGCAGGGCATTCATTAAGGTAGATTTACCAGCGTTGGGTTTCCCGATTAAAGCCACATATCCGGCGCGGAAATCCGCTTTGATTGTTTCCATTAGAGCGCTCCCAGGAAGCGGTGAATTTCTTCCAACCGATTCTTCAGCGCTTCGGCCTCGGTGGATTTCACTACCGCTTCGGTTATAAATTCGTACATAATTCCCGTTTCACCGGCAAAAAAATAAGCCAGATCGTTCCAGTTATTTAACAGATTTTGCACGTCTTTTTTTTCAAGCAAATCGGCAACCCGTTTATCGATGGCCGGCCGGGCCATAAATACCATTCCGTCCGTATTCGTATATTCAACAAATTGAGCGGAACCATCATCCATTCGCGATTCCAGCCAGTTTTTCGAAGCAATGGTAAAGGAAAAAGGGGCCGCCTGTTCATAGCTGATATCCACGTAAGTGGAACGTTTCCCTTCATGTTTTTCCGTGCTGAAATTAATCGTAAAGGAATGCTTATGTAAGGTACCGTGAAAAACCGGACGGCTGGCAAAGCCGCGGCGTACCACCCGGCCTTCAACAATATCTTCCAAATCCAGCAAATTTCGGTGTACCGCATCCCAGGTGGTTTTACGCAGCCAAATCAGAAAAAGCCACAGCAAAACAACTATTAAAATGAAACCGAGAACATAAATCATCTTTACCCCACCCGAAACGGCATTGGTGAAAAACAGAGAACAAAAATAATTATTCCAACCCAGCCAAGAACCCTGCGAACCGTTCCAAGTTCAGCGCTGTCATCCAGAGTGGGCGGATGATGAAAACGGATGAAAAACAAAATAACAACCGACCAGAGTACCCAAACATAGGAATTGTAATTAGAAATTAAAAACAGATTCAAAACAATCAGCAAGGCAAAGGCAATCAGGGCAATGCGATGTGCTTTATCGCCAAACATGGCATAGGTAATATGTCCGCCATCCAATTGGCCAATGGGCATCAGGTTCAGTGCCGTAACCAGCAATCCAATCCAGCCGGCAAAGATAAACGGAAAATGATAAAGGCTGTCCATGGGTAAATATTGGGCATGGAACAGGTTTGCCAAAAAATCAAACATGAACGTATGCCCCAACAGCAGATTGAAGCTGCTGCTCAAACCGTTTGGATCTAAAGCGGCCAGATAGCGTGAAACACTCTCCGCGGCAGGCAGGCGCATAAACCCGAGAGAGAGGAAGATGATACTCGCCACAAATCCGGATAAAGGCCCGGCAATACCGATGTCGAACAAGGCTTTTTTTGACGGAATGGATGAGCGCATTTTAATAAAAGCGCCAAGGGTTCCGGGATGAAAGGCCGGCACAAACAGCGGCACGAAATAAGGCAACGTGGCGCGCACCTTGTAAATCCGGGCTGCAATAAAATGCCCCATTTCGTGGACAAATAATATGGTCATTAAAGCCAGAGCGTAATCAGATCCGCTCAGTAAATTAGTATAAGAAAGAAAGG
>JANTHG010000089.1 GCA_024762535.1 Calditrichaceae bacterium | reverse complement strand
TTATGAATTTGGCGGTCATTCGGAAAAAATACTGGACGCCGATTTTGTGGTTCTGAGTCCCGGTATTCCCGTTCGTTCGCAAACCGTGCAGTCTCTTTTTAAGCAGAACATTCCAGTCTATTCCGAAATCGAAGTGGCTTCCTGGTTTTATCCGGGCAAACTGATTGCTGTTACCGGTTCAAATGGAAAAACCACAACAACGACCCTGATTGGTGAAATGCTGAAACAAACCTATCCCAAAGCTGAGGCTGCGGGCAATATTGGCAGTCCCTTTGCAGCCGCTGTGGGCTCGACCGATAGCAACACCTGGTCAGTAGTGGAGGTATCCAGCTTTCAGTTAGAAACTATCGAAACCTTTCATCCACAGCAGGCGGTTGTGCTAAACTTTGCACCCAATCATCTGAACAGGTACGACAGTTACGAATCCTATTTAGAGGCTAAATGGCGTGTTACTAAAAATCTGACCGACAAAGATGTGTGTATATACAATAGTCTGGATGAAAAACTAAGCAGCTGGGCCAAAAAGCTTCCGGCCCGGATAATGGGTTTTAACAGTCAGGGCGATGCCGGACAGGACGCCTGGTTTGACGGACAGACGCTTTTTCTACAAGGTGAAAAACTGGTTGATGTAAACGAAATGCCTCTGCGCGGTGAACATAACTATATGAACGCCATGGCTGCCGCTCTTGCCGCGCAGCAGGCCGGGGTGCCGCTCAAATCGATTCGTTCCGTGCTTAAAACCTTTAGCGGCGTGGAACATCGCCTGGAATTTGTAACCGAAAAAAAAGGCGTTCGTTATATTAATGATTCCAAAGCAACCACTGTAGAATCGCTTTCGTATGCGCTGCAAAGTTTTGACGCACCCATTTACCTGATTGCCGGAGGTAAAGACAAGGGCAGCGATTTTAGTAAATTGAATGAATTGATTCAAAAGCATGTAAAACATCTTATTTTAATTGGAACGGCAGCGGAAAAAATGGAAGCCGTCTGGGGAACTTTGAAACCCGTGTTTAAACCGAACACTTTAAAAGAAGCCGTTACTTTTGCCGCATCCCGGGCGCAAAACGGCGAAGTTGTGCTGCTCTCTCCGGCCTGTGCCAGTTTTGATATGTTCAGCGATTTCGAAGACCGCGGCCGGCAGTTTAAGCACTTAGTAGAGGAACTATGATGAATAAACGGCAACGGGTTGATATAAAACTAGCTCTGAGTATTATATTCTTGATGTTATGGGGTATGGTAATGGTATTTAGTGCCAGTTCTATGATGGCAAATTCGCGATTTGGCTCCATGATATTCTTCTTTCAGAGGCAGTTGCTATGGGGATTTTTGTCAATTATTCTTATGATAGCTTTTTCAATGATAGATTATAAAAAATACAGACAGAAACAATTGCCGTTATTTGGGATTTTGCTAACAATTGTATTGCTTGTTGGCCTTTTTGTATTCGGTGTAAGGGTAAATGGTGCGAAACGTTGGTATCATTTATTTATTTTAAATTTTCAACCATCCGAACTGGCCAAACTAACTCTTATCCTGTATTTCGCCTATTATCTGTCATCACCGGAACGCAACATTAAAGATTTGAAAAAGGGTTTTTTGCCGTTAATGACAGTCCTTACCCTGGTTCTGTTACCTGTGGTTTTACAACCAGATTTAAGTACATCGCTTATGTTGGCCATGATTGCGGGTTCCATGCTTTTTGTAAGTCAGGCAAAATTACGACATTTGGCAATCCCCGCTTTACTCACAATTCCCGGAATTTTATTTCTATTAAACCGTCCGGGGTATCAATTACGACGAATAACCGAATGGCTGGCTGGGCTTCATGATCCCGTGAATGCCGGTTATCAAATAAAACAATCACTTATTGGTTTAGGCCAGGGAGGATGGTTTGGGCTGGGACTAGCTCAGAGTAAACAAAAATTCTTCTTTTTACCAGATTCACATACAGATTTCATTTTTTCAATTTTGGGAGAGGAATTTGGTTTTTTAGGAACCACATTAGTATTGATTGTATTCTTATTCATTTTATATCGTGGGTTGTATATAGCCAGAAAAGCTCCGGATAGTTTTGGTAAATTTCTGGCGATTGGAATTACTTTAAATGTAGTTATTTACGCCTATATAAATGCCGGAGTAGTTAGTATGCTGTTTCCGGCAACCGGACTACCCATGCCTTTTATCAGTTATGGCGGATCTCATTTGCTATTTCTTGGAGTAGCAACGGGCATAATATTGAATATTTCACGTCATACACAACCGGCTAAGGCAAACTGGGAAGGTTATACAAATAACCAGGAACGATTTCGAAAAACTATCTTAACTGTGGATTAATGGAATGTACGAGGCTTTACGTGTAGTATTTGCCGGGGGGGGAACAGGTGGACATCTTTATCCCGCTTTAAATATAGCGGATGCTTTACGGGAAAAAATGAATTGTGATTGTATCT
Source organism: Calditrichaceae bacterium (assembly GCA_024762535.1). Lineage (GTDB taxonomy): Bacteria > Calditrichota > Calditrichia > Calditrichales > Calditrichaceae > JANTHG01. The sequence goes on along the minus strand of JANTHG010000089.1, from coordinate 9,904 downwards.
TTTTTGGTACCGAGCGAGGTTTGGAAAAAACAAAGGTTCCTCAGGCTGGGTATCCACTTGTGTTATTGCCTGTTACTGGCATTCAGAGGCAGCTAACCAAGAAAAATTTAGCTGCACCCTGGAGATTATATCGCAGTTTAAAGATTAGTCGAAAAAAATTACAGACGTACAGACCACATTTGGTAATAGGTACAGGTGGATATGTAATGGGACCGGTTTTGAGAGCGGCACAAAAAATGAATATTCCCACAGTGCTTCAGGAACAGAACAGTTATCCCGGATTAACAACCCGTTTGCTTTCCAAAAGGGCAACACTTGTTTTACTGGCTTATACAGAAGCCGTTTTATTTATGCATCGGGGGCAAAGAGTTGTGGTTACAGGTAATCCCATAAAAGTACCGCCGATGAATATAGAAAAAAAGAAAGTGTATGAACGGTTTAACCTTCAGCCGGATAAAAAAGTGGTTTTGATTTTTGGTGGTAGTCAGGGCGCTCAGAGCATTAATCGTGCAATGAAAAAAATTCTTAAAAAAGAAAAATTGCCATCCAATTACCAGCTCTTATGGCAAACCGGTCATTTGGAATACGATGCTATTCAACGTTTTATAGATCGGGAAAAATTAGATTTTGTCAAAGTAACTCCATTTATTGAACGGATGTTTGAAGTGTATTCTATAACGGATTTTGCTGTATGTCGTGCAGGTGCTATGACAATTTCAGAATTAGCGGGTACCGGGGTTCCGGCTGTTCTGGTTCCATACCCTCATGCAGCAGCCGACCATCAGTTAAAAAATGCACAGGCCCTGGCGGAAAGAGAAGCGGCTGTAGTAGTGAAAGATGATTTTCAACTCACTGAAAATCTGACTTATTATCTGCTTGATTTAAGCCATGACATTGTAAAAAAAGAAAAAATGAGGGATAATTTGCTGAGCATGGAAGCCAATAAAGGGCTGGAGCGAATCATGGCAGAACTTGAGAAATTGATTACGGAAATACGGAATTGAAACATCGAAAATTGACATTTTATTTCATTGGAATCGGTGGCGTAGGAATGAGTGGTTTGGCAGAAATACTGTTAAACATGGGTCATCATGTGTTTGGATCGGATCGGAAACGTTCGGAACTGACTGATTATTTGCACTCAAAAGGGGCAACGATTTTTATTGGTCATCATGCTGAGAATATTCAGAAAGCGGATTATATCATATACAGTTCGGCCATCCCCAAAGATAATCCGGAGATGATACGTGCCGGTGAACTGGGCATTCCTCAAATACGGCGGGCAGAAATGCTGGGGCAGTTGTTCAACCGAAAATACGGTATAGGAATTGCCGGTACACATGGTAAAACTACCACAACTTCTATGTTGGGTAATGTCCTAATGTTTGCCAACCAGGATCCTACGATTATTGTGGGCGGAAAACTTCAAAATTTAATGACCAATGCCCGCCTGGGAAATGGCCCACATTTGGTAGCTGAAGCCGATGAATATGATCGATCTTTTTTAACTTTATTTCCTCGTATCGGTATTCTGACATCACTGGAAGCGGATCATCTGGATATTTATTCGGATCTGGATGATCTGAAACAAACATTTGTGACGTATTGTAATCAGGTCGCTTTTGACGGTGTGGTTATTATTTGTACGGATGACCCAAACTTGAAGGGTATTTTAGCTAATATTGAACGTCCCGTTTCAACTTATGGTTTGGATTATCCGGCAGATTATATGGCAAAAGAAATTCGATTTGAAGAAAACGGTTCACAATGCACGGTTTGGGAACACGGTAAAATGGCGGGAACATTGAAACTGAATGTCCCTGGTACTCATAATATTCTAAATGCTTTAGCGGTTATTGCGGCTGCAAGAGAATTGAATATTCCCTATGAAAAAATTATACAGGGTTTGAAAGAATTTAAAGGAGTAGGGCGGCGCTTTGAAATCATTGGTCAGAAAAGTGATATTTTGGTAGTAGATGATTATGCGCATCATCCCACCGAAGTAAATGCCACAATTGAGGGGGCACAACAAGGGTGGCAGCGACGCATAGTCGCTATTTTTCAACCACACCTCTTTTCTCGTACCCGGGATTTTTATAGTGAGTTTGCCGGTGTCCTTTCGAAAGCAGATGTGACAGTGGTAATGGATGTATATCCGGCCCGGGAAGATCCTGCTCCCGGTGTTGATGGAAGATTAATTTCTGATTTATTGACCAATCAGCATTTTTATGTAAAAGAAAAAGATATGCTCACCTCTCAATTACTAAAGATTGTTCGTCCGGGAGATCTGGTTTTATTTATGGGTGCTGGAGATATCTGGAAATATTCACGGCAATTATTGAATGGATTAGAAGGTAAATAAATGGCAAGACGGCTTAATAAAAAGAAACGGAAATCAATTCGTGTAGGACTGATTTATGTTCTGGTCATTTCAGTTCTTTCATTACTGGCTTATAGTTACCGCTATTTAAATGAATATTTACAAGAAAATCTTTCAACTTTTAAATTAGTGGATATTGAAATTCAGGGTAACCATATTTTAAACAGAATAGATGTTTTGGAATTGTGCGGACTTAAACAAGGACAGATGGAATTATTACAATTACGACCCAAAGATGTAGTATCCCAACTCCTTCGTTCCCCTTATATTAAAGCTGCCAGTGCCGTTCGCAGTTTACCGGCTACATTACGAATTGTAATACAAGAACGTGAACCTGTTGCATTTATCTACGGTAAAGGTTTGAATCTAATAGATGCCGATGGTGTATTAATGCCAGTACCACGTACCAACCGTCGCTGGGATTTACCATTGATTACCGGTATTAAGGGACCGCTGGGTACTTTGGGAGAGCAAACGCAATCTCAACGTGCCATTCTTGCTGCTCAAATTATCGCATTCACAGCAAAAATGGCTTCACCCTTAAATGAAATAATAGCAGCCATTGATATGAGCCATACTAAGGAATTAAGGTTGCGTTTGGTACGAGGTGGAGCAATGGTTAAACTCAGTTCTAAAAAATATCGACAGAATTTATATGTTTTAACGCAGTATTTTAACACGTATCTGGATTGGAATAGATTAGCAACGATCGATTATTTTGATGTACGATTTAATGATCAATTGATCATTAAAGAAAAAAAGGGTTAATAGAGCCCCTATAAACTGGTGTGTGAAGCAAGAAGCTTTTGGGAGATAAAATGAATTCAGATGAAATTATTGTTGGTCTGGATATTGGGACAACGAAAATTGCTGCTGTAGTCGGTAAGTTAAACGAATATGGCCAGGTGAATATTATCGGAGTGGGGCTGGCACCCTCAAACGGTTTACGTCGTGGTGTTGTAATTAATATCGAAAAAACCGTTCAATCCATTGAAGAAGCAGTAGAACAAGCGGAATTAATGTGCGGATACAAAATTAACAATGTATATGCAGGTATTGCAGGAGATCATATTAGATCTATAAACAGCAAAGGTGTAATTGCCATTAGCGGAAAAGATGGTGTGATTGATGAAGAAGATGTAAAACGAGTGATTAGTGCGGCCAGGGCCATTGCGTTACCCATGGATCGTGAAGTACTTCATGTATTACCACAAGAATATACGGTAGATGATCAAGACGGGATCAAAAACCCTGTTCAGATGTCGGGTACAAGATTAGAAGCAGAAGTTCACATTGTAACAGCTGCTGCTGCTTCGGCCCAAAATATTACAAATTGTATTGATGCTGCAGGTTGTACAGTAAATGATATTGTATTGGAACCTTATGCTTCCAGCTTGGCCGTATTACATCCGGATGAACGAGATTTGGGTGTTTGCATAATCGATATTGGTGGTGGTACAACAGATATTGCTATGTTTTTTGATGGTAGTATTCGCTATACCAGTGTGTTAGGTCTGGGAGGGCACCATGTAACAGGGGATTTATCTCAGGGTTTGCGCACTTCCAAGGAGCAAGCGGAAGAGATCAAAAAGAAATACGGTATTGCCATGCAGTCGCTTTTAGAAAAAGATGAATTGATCAGAGTTCCTGGAGTGGGCGGACGGGCTCCGCGTGAAATATCGCGTAGTGTGCTCTCAGCCATTATCCAACCACGTATGACCGAACTGTTTCAGTTGGCCTTGCGTGAAATGCAAAAATCCGATGTATTTGATTCTATGGGTGCAGGTGTCGTTCTAACCGGTGGAGCATCCATGCTAGAGGGCGCAGCCGAACTAGCGGAACAAGTGATGGGAATGCCTGTAAAAATTGGTATTCCAAAAGCTATGGGTGGTTTGGTTGAAACTGTTCAGAGTCCCATGTTTGCTACGGGAGTGGGATTGGTACATTATGCGATAAAGCATGGCCCGCAGCATAAATCGGGAGAACGAATTTCGTTTCATTGGATAAAAAACAGGTTTAATAGTATTGTAGAAGATTTGTTTGGTTAAGATAAACAGGGAGAAACAAAATGATTCAATTTGATGCAGCAGCAGAACAAGCCGCAAAAATTAAGGTGGTAGGAGTTGGCGGCGCTGGAGGTAATGCCTTAAATGGTATGATTGAGGCCGGTTTATCCGGTGTAGAGTTTATTGCCGTTAATACGGATGCACAAGACCTTGAAAACAGTAGAGCTTCCAGCCGAATTCAGATTGGGCGAAATCTCACTAAAGGATTGGGCGCTGGTGCTAATCCGGAAATTGGGATGCGCGCCATTGAAGAAGATAAAGACCGGGTAATTGAGGCTCTTAATGGCGCAGATATGGTTTTTGTAACCTGTGGAATGGGTGGAGGAACCGGAACCGGTGCGGCACCGATTGTAGCAGAAATTGCTAAAGATCTCGGCGCATTAACTGTAGCGATTACTACGCTGCCATTTATGTTTGAAGGTCCGATTCGGAAACGAAATTCACAAAAAGGATTGGATGCCTTGCGGGAACGTGTGGATACTTTGCTGGTCATCCCAAATGATCGCATCTTTTCCATTATTGAAAAAAACACACCGGTTATTTCTGCTTTTAAAGTTGCGGACTCTATTTTATTGGAGGCAACACGTAGTATTTCTGACTTGATAAACCGGCATGGTTATATCAACCTGGATTTTGCTGATATACGTACTATTATGGCAGGAATGGGTGATGCTTTAATGGGCTCGGGTGTTGGAGTTGGCGAAAATCGTGCCATTACAGCTGCAGAACAGGCAATAACCAGCCCGTTATTAGATGGTGCGGATGTTCGCGGTGCCCGGGGTGTTCTTATAAATATTACAGGTGGTCCTTCTTTGGCAATGCATGAAGTGGGTGAGGCATCCACTTTGATCCAAGAGGCCGTAGGGGATACGGCTAATGTTATCTTTGGAATGGTCATAGATGAAGAATTAACCGATGAATTACGTGTTACGGTAATTGCTACTGGTTTTAATAAGGAAGCCCAACAAGCAGAGGAACTAGCCAAACCTAAAGAAATGAAACGAGGCCCTTTTGGAGCTACGGATTTTAGCGATCTGGACAAACCAACATTTAAACGGGAAAATAAAGTAGTAGATAAGGAATATACCGGCATTGGTAAACCCAATATCTTTACTTTAACTCCAGAGGAGCCGGAAGTTCCAAAAGGACCAGTTGATTTGGATATTCCTACATTTTTAAGAAAACAGATGGATTAACTTTACCACCGGGAAAAGAGACAGTATATGTTTCTCCCTATAAAGACAGCTGTCTCTTTTCCTATTTTTACTCAAGATTTTGTTTCGCTTTCCGAAAAAAGCTTTAGGGAGGGAGCATGCATCAGGAAAGCACATTACAATCCATTTCGGAAGCTGCATATCAATTAGGTGTTAGTGTAGCATTAATTGAAAAATTTATAAAAAAAGGATTGCTTATCCCGATTCAGGATGAAACAACCCTTAAAATAACTGCTTACGGATTCCGGAGGCTGGCGCGTATTTTAGACCTGTATGAACACTCCTACCCCTTAGATCGTATTGAATATATGCTTAATAATTAAAAATTAGCCATTAATCTTTCGGCACGCGCTACATTTCTGCTTTTAGGAAAATCTGCCTTAAGACGATTAAATTCCTCAGCTGCTTTTGCGGTGTCCCCTTTACGAATATAGCATAATCCCAGTTTAAACTGAGCATCGGCTTTCTTATTCGATCTTGGGAAGGTTAACACTTTTTCAAAATCAATAATAGCCGCATCATATTGTCTGAGTGCGTAATGACTTTCTCCGATCCAATACTGTGCATTGTCTGCAAGAGGATGTGAACTGTTACTGGCTAAAAGAGCTTCAAAATAATCAATGGCTGAACGATAATTTCTGGATTCGAATGCAGCTCGTGCTTCGTCATATTTATCTTTGTATTCTTCTGCCGAAATGGTTCCAGTGGGAGCAGAAAAATTCCTGGTTTTAGGTTGAGAAGATAATTCCTGAATTTGAGCATTTTGTTTACTAAGTTGTTGTTCCAGACTATTGATTTCCTGCTCTTTTTGTTTAAGCTTGCTTTTTAACGTTTGGACTTCTTTTTTATATTTTGCACCATTTTTATCTTTGTTTTGATTTTGTTGTGCAACAGCTGCAGAGGCCATGGAGTTATTTGATTGTACAGGACGTTCACTGGTATCCAATAGATCCAGTTTTTCTCCATTTCGTTTTTTTGGTTTAGGCTGCGTTTGTTTTGGTTGTTGGGTTTGCTGTGTGGATTGGTCCGACGTTATTCCTAACAGGCTTTCAATATCATCTAGATCTTGTTGTTGAGTTGCATCTTCTTTTGCAGGTTGTTGTTCTTCTTTTTTACTGCCTGCGCAACTAAAAAGGAACATGGCGGTAAAAATAATGGTCACTAAAATGATGAATAATCTATTCCGTTGCATAAGGGCCTCCAGTTAAACACAGACGTTTAGGAAATATATCAATCCTTAAGAAATATGTCAATTAAATTGTTTAATTCCAAATGAGTTAGCTTATGCCTTAAAGCGATTTCTGTAAAAATTCAAAACAAAACCCATCATAGTGAGCACAGCTAATAAAAAGGATCCACCGTAACTAATAAACGGTAAAGGCAAACCGGTTACCGGTGCCAGACCAACGGTCATTCCAATATTCACTACCACATGAAAAGAAAGAACAGTTGTAACCCCAACCAACCCGATACTGGCAAATACCGATTTTACATTTCGCGCCAGATAGTACATATATAGAAAAAGTACAATAAAAAGGAATAAAATGAGACTGATTCCGACAAAACCAAACTCTTCACCAATTACACTAAAGATAAAATCTGTGTGTTGGGCTGGTAAAAATTTTAACTGGGTTTGCGTACCGTTTAAAAACCCTTTTCCCCAAATACCGCCGGATCCAATGGCTACTTTACTTTGAATAATTTGATATCCGGCACCCTGAGGATCTGCTTCGGGATTTGCAAAGGTTAGGATGCGCTGTTTCTGATAAGGCCGTAATTGTCCCCAAAGTGCGGGTGTTGAAAGGCCGACTAAGATATGGGCTAAAAAAATAAAAAGTAAGATCAGCGGTTTTTGCCTAGAAAAAAACAGGATAGTCGAAACAATAATCATCCAGATTAAAAAGGCATAAAAATTAAATGCAACTAAGGCGGTAACAAGTGGAGCGATAAGAGCAAACAGAATAAACCAATTTAATCCCGCCCAAAATAAAAAAGGGATTAACATGGCCAAAAAAACCAGTGATGTTCCCAAGTCCGGTTGACGGGCAATTAAAACAAAAGGGACCAGAATAATAGCAAAGGTAATCAGAAGATGCTTAAGTCGATTTATATCAACATCGGGGTTGGATAGATAACGGGCTACAGCCAGTATGGTAGTTAGTTTAGCCAATTCTGAGGGTTGAAGCTTGATGGATCCTATAGCAATCCAACGTTCTGCTCCAAAGCCTTTTACACCGATTAATGGTACCAAAATTAGCAAAAAAATTGAAAGTCCATAGAGTGGATAGCTAAGGCGCTGAACAAACTTAAAGGGGGTGAAGGCAATGACAAACATAAATATACTGCCAAGAATAGCAAAAGTAATTTGTTTGGGAAAATAGTGGCTTTGACCTAAGCCTGGTATGTGTGTGGCGCTGTACACAGCAATCAAGCCAATACTAACTAAAAGAGCAACCAAGCCAATTATTACAAAATCAATTTGAGAAAAAATGTTCTTTTTCATGGCCTTAAGGTATCTCCTATTGCAGGAATTTGCAAAGGTTGCAGCAAATCCGGTGTCAAAACGGGAAGAGGTTCGATTTCTGAATCTTTCTTTGTTACAACGGGGCGAGGAAGTTCTTTGCCATAAAAATATTTTTCAAGAAATTTTCGTGCCATGGGTGCAGCCACTCCTCCCCCACTGCCTCCGTTTTCTACCAAAACGGCAATCGCAATTTCCGGTAATTCATAAGGAGCAAATCCCATAAACCAGGCATGCGAATCGCCGTGTGGATTTTGGGCTGTTCCGGTTTTACCTGCCATGTCGATATTGGCTACTTTAGCTCGCCAACCGGTGCCACCATTAACCACCTGATGCATACCTTCCCGTACAAAATTGTAAACATCATTAGAAATACCATTTATGTATTTTGTATTTGCCGGAAAGGCTGTATCCCTTTTGGGCTGATATTGATGAATATGATTTACAAGGTGAGGTGAATGGTAAACACCTTTATTGGCAAGGATCATTACAAATTGAGCAATTTGCAATGGTGTGGTTAACAATTCGCCCTGACCGATAGCAAGATTCGCCAGGTTGCCACGGGTCCAGCCATTTTTACCATAAATATGATTAAAATAAGATTTTGACGGGACTAATCCTTTACTTTCATTTGGAACATCTATTCCAGTCTTTTTCCCAAAACCAAGTAGTAAACTATATTTATTCCAGATATCTAATCCAATTTTGAGCCCCAATTGATAAAAATAGACATTACAGGAACCTTTAATGGCGCCTTCGAGATCTACCTGCCCGTGCCCTGCTGTATTCCAGCAATGAATAGTGCGGCGTCCCAGTTTAAAATAACCCGGGCAGAAGGCTTTCCATTGTGGAGTTATTATATTTTCTTGTAAAGCAGCAATAGCAGCCACAATTTTATAAGTCGATCCTGGTGGATAAGTACTTTGTATGGCCCTGCTGAATAACGGATGAGACGAATCGTTTAATAAATTATTCCAAATTTTTGGGTCAATTTTACCTGAAAGCAAAGTGGGATCATAATCCGGCTTACTAACCATAGAAAGAATGCCACCACTGCGAACATCAAGTGCCACTAATGCACCGCGTTTATCTCCAAATAGAGAATCGGCAAATTCCTGTAAATTATAATCCAGTTCTAAAAACAAATCGCTTCCATGAACTGGCGGAACATTGCGATTTGTATCGTATAATCCTAATTCTTTTCCCGAAGCATCTACTTGCAGATAACGGACACCTTTTACACCCCGTAATTCCATGTCGTACTGTTTTTCAAGGCCGCTTTTCCCGGTTAAATCTCCTATCTTTAAGTCAGGATGTGTACGATGTTCCTCCGGGGTTACTTCACCTATGGTACCCAGAATATGAGGGGATCGTATGTCTTTGCCGTAATATCGTTTCGATTCAACCACATTCACGACTCCCGGTAACTCCAGTTTATTTTCTTCAAGGAAAATCAGTTCTTCCTGAGAAATATCGCGGGCAATAATCACAGGTCGGAAGCCATATTCACGGCGAATTTTTTTATGGATTTCTTTAGTGTCCATTTGAAAATGGTCGGCTAATATACGGATGGTGCTATCTGCAATTACTTTGGGGATAATGGCTACAGAAAAGGATGGCCGGTTATCAACCAAAATTTTCCCATTTCTGTCCCGGATCAAACCGCGAACAGGATATAATTCGATTTTACGAATACTGTTGTTAAATGATTTTTGCATGTACA
>JANTHG010000088.1 GCA_024762535.1 Calditrichaceae bacterium | reverse complement strand
AGGATAGAGCTTGTTCCAGTCCAGCGGATAGCCCATAGTAAACAAAGCGCCAATCGTGCGCAGCATTTCGACGCGTTCCGGCTCTTTCCGGCGCAGGGAAGGCAGAATCGAAGCCGTTTTTTTGGCATGATCCAGATTTTGCCGGATATAGTGGCGTAAAACCGGATGCGGCCCAATTTCAATAAAAATGGTGTGCTTGTCCTCGATCAAAGTGTCGATGGCTTCGGAAAAACGTACCTGCTCACGAATGTTCCGACCCCAATAAGCGCCATTGTAATCTTCAGGCGTGGCTGTTTTCCCGCTTACGGTGGAAATGAGCGGAATGGTCATTTCATCGGTTTGCAAATCACTTAGTTCCGCTTCCAGTTCGGTGCGGAAGGGCTCCATCTGTGGGGAGTGAAAGGCGTAATTTACAGGTAATTTTTTACAAAACACATCCCGGGATGAAAGCGTGTTAAGGATTTCGTCAATGGCCGCTTCTTCACCGGAAAGTACGTTGGATGTATGGCTGTTATGCGCGCCCAGAGCCACCCGGGTTTCATATCCGGTCACTACTTTTTGCAAGGCGTCATAATCCAAATCCACAGCGGCCATTTTACCCAGACCCGTAGCCTGCTGCATCAGACGGGAACGATGGTAAATAACTTTAACGGCATTTTCCAATGAGAGAACACCCGAAACACAGGCGGCAGCTACTTCGCCGACACTATGCCCGGTAACGGAATCCGGTATAATGCCCCAGCTTTTCCATAAATTACTGAGTGCCATCTGAATGGCGAAAAGCGCCGGTTGGGCGATTTCGGTCTGATCCAGGCGCGAATCCGCTTCGGATCGTAATAATTCTTCTTTTAAATCCCAGTTGGTATAAGCGGATAACAGGGAAGAAATGGTGTCAATAGTTTCAGCGAAAACAGGCTCGCTTTCTAATAATTCCCGGCCCATGGCAAACCACTGCGGGCCCTGTCCGGAATAAACAAAAGCGATTTTATGACGTAGGGCCGGATTACGGACTCCGCTGACAAACCGGCCTTCTTCCTGATCCAGAAACAGTTGCAGTTGCTCGGATAAGTCCTGTGCGCTGTCTGCAATTAACGCAAGTCGGTTATCAAACATGTTCCGGCGCAGAGCGGCATTGTAAGCGAGTGTGTATAAAAATTCCGGTGAAGCTTGATCCGTTTTCTGAATCAATTGCACATAACCGGCCGCTAAATCGCGCAGGGCTTCTTCATTTTGAGCGGAAATGGGGACAAGCCAGGATTTGTTTTCTTTAAGGATTTCTGCTGTTTCTACTTTTAAATCCGGCGCTTCTTCCAGAATGATATGAGCGTTGGTGCCGCCAAATCCAAAAGCGCTGACACCGGCTTTATGTTTTTTTGGATCATCCTTCCAGTCCACCAGTTCCGTGGGGATGGTAAACGGCATTTCGTCGATAGCTATATGCGGATTGATTTTTTTGAAATGCAAGTGGGGCGGAATCTGCCGGTTTTTCAGAGTGAGCACGGTTTTAATAATTCCGGCAACTCCGGCTGCCGCTTCGAGATGACCGATGTTTGTCTTAACAGATCCGAGATAGCATTTATTTTCCAAAGGCCGGTTTTTCATAACCATGCCAAGAGCCTGCACTTCTATAGGGTCGCCGAGGATGGTGCCTGTGCCGTGCGCTTCCACATAGTCGATCTCTTCCGGTTTTACGCCGGCATTTTTCATGGCCTGGCGAATTACTTTTTGTTGCGCCAAACTATTGGGCGCTGTAATCCCGTTGCTTTTTCCATCCTGATTGACAGCGGTACCGCGAATAACCGAAAGGATATTGTCTTTATCCCGTTTGGCGTCGGATAAGCGTTTTAAAACAATAATGCCAATACCTTCACCGCGTACATAGCCGTCCGCTCCGGCATCAAAGGTGCGGCAACGGCCGCCGGGACCCATCATCTGCGCCTGGGAAAAGGTTATGGTCAGTTCCGGAGATAGAATGATTCCGGCGCCACCTGCCAGCGCCATATCGGATTCCTTATTTCGCAAACTTTGGCAGGCCAGGTGTATGGCAACAAGGGATGATGAACAAGCGGTGTCGATTGATATACTTGGTCCGGTTAAATCGAGTGTGTAAGAAAGACGGTTGGCCGCGATACTGAACGCATTGCCAGTACCGGCATAGGCATCTATCAGGGCGTAATCTTTAGCGCCGAGATGTGAATAATCATTATTGCTGATTCCTATAAAAACCCCGGTTTTACTTTTAGAGAGTTTGGGTAAAGTATAACCGGCGTCTTCTAATGCTTCCCAAGCAACTTCTAAAAGCAGGCGTTGTTGCGGGTCCATTTTATAAGCTTCGCGCGGGGAAATGCCAAAAAACTGCGGGTCAAATTGGTCCACATCTTCGATGAACCCTCCCCACTTGGTGGCCATTTTCCCCGGCTTTCCCGGTTCAGGATCGTAGAACGCATCGATATCCCAGCGGTCGGCAGGAACTTCGGTTACCGCATCTATTCCGTTTTTAAGCAGTTGCCAAAACTCGTCCGCATTACGCGCGCCGGGAAAACGACAGCTTAAACCCACTACAGCAATCGGTTCGGTTTTTTCTTTTTGCAGCGTGTTGATTTTGCCTTTCATCTCTTCCATGGCAACCAACGCGCGTTTAAGCGGTGATAAATTATCTAAGCGTTTTTTATTTTCGCTCATTATGCGTCCTCATCGGTCCAGTCATCTTCATCCAAATCATCTTCTAAAGATTGCAGCAGCATTGCCTCTGCTTCTTCATCGGAAAGATTTTCAATTTCATCAATTGTTTTATCTAATTCCGCTTCATTTTCCTGCTCCGTATCCACTTCTTCTGCAGCTTCAGCCAGTTTTAGCACATCAGTCAACAGATAACCGGCTAAATCTTCGATGGTAGGATAGTTGAACACCATAGTGGCGGGCAGCTTTTTACCGACGCCACGATCCAAAGCGTTTTTCATTTCGATGGCCATTAATGAATCCAGACCCATTTCCGAAAGCGGTTTTTTGGGATCCAGCGGATAGTCTTCGTCCAGCCCCAGCACGTTTACGGTGCGCTGGCGTAAATATTCGGTTAAAATTTTTAAACGTTCATCCGCGTCTGCTTCTTCCAGCCGGATAACAAGTTCCGGTTTTTCTGCGGGGCCGTTATCTGTGCTTTGGTCGCCTTCCGAAACAAAATGGCTGAGAATGGCAGGAATTTCAATGCCTTCGAAGCGTTTTAAAAATCCTTTCCAGCGGATTGGTAGCACTGCCAGTTCCGACTCGCTGCGTTCCAGAATCTCTTCCAAAAAGCCCACACCCTGTTCCGGCAGGATAGTGCCCAGGCCGCGATCAAAACGTTTACCACTTGCTTGTATGTTAGCGGCCATACCGGCGCCGGCCCAGGGACCCCAGTTAATACTAATCGTTTTCATATCCTGCGCCGATCGATATTGTGCCAATGAATCCATAAAAGCATTGGCTGCTGCGTAATTACCCTGACCCGGCGAACCAAGCAGGGAAGCCATGGATGAAAAATAGACCGTAAAATCCAGTTCCATCTCTTTGGTTGCCTGGTGTAAGTTCCAGCTTCCGTTTAATTTTGGCCGCATTACTTTCCGGAACCGTTCTGCATTTTGTTGCATTAAATGGCCATCGTCTAAAACACCGGCCGCGTGAATAATGCCTTTTAAGGGGCGTTTCGTATCTTTTTGCAGGGTCTCTATCAGAACTTTTACCTGATCGCTTTCGCTGATGTCTGTGGACATAATACTAATCTCGGAACCCAATTCTCTGAGTTTGCCGAGCGCTTGCTCCTGCACAGCGGTTTTCCCCGAACGACTGAGCAGAACAATGTGTCCCGCCTGGTTGCGGGCCAGCCAGTTGGCGACCGTTAAGCCAAGCGCGCCGGTTCCACCGGTGACCACATACGTTGCCTGCGGTTCTATTTCGATAGGATGGTGTTTAGTACCGGTTGTGTCATCCTGCGTAATGATTACTTTACCGATGTGCTTGGCCTGCTGCATAAAACGGAAAGCCGGTATCGCTTCTTCTATCGGGTAAGCGCGTAATGGCAATGGTTGCAATGCGCCGGAATCAAATAATTCCATTAATTCCCTGAACATAGACTGAATCAGCGCCGGGTCTTCTTTGGACAAATCATCCAATGCGATGGTGTGGTAATCCAAATCCGAGCGGAAGACTTTAACTTTTTCAGAATCCCAAATGCCTACTTTACCGATTTCAAGAAAGCGTCCATTTGGAGCCAAGATGGAGAGGCCTTTGGGGATATAGTCATCGGTCAGAGAATTAAGAAAAACATGCACGCCCTGATCTGCCGTAAGTTTCATTGTCTCGTCGGCAAAATCGAGGTTGCGGGAATTCATAATATGTTCAATGCCCTGTTCTTTTAGGAAAGCGCGTTTTTCATCACTGCCTGCCGTAGCAAAGATTTCAGCATTTTTCAGTTTCGCCAATTGAATAGCTGCCTGGCCCACGCCACCGGTGGCTGTATGGATGAAAACGCGTTCACCCTCGGCAAGATTCCCCAGTTTGAACAGCGCGTAATAAGCGGTTAAAAATGTAATCGGAATAGTGGCCGCTTCGGCAAAGGAAATATGCTCAGGTTTGCGAACCACTAAATCGGCATAGGTAGTTACATAATCGGCAAAGCTGCCGGCGGCAATGGCAATTACCTCATCACCGGGTTGAACATGGCTCACTTCCGGGCCAACGGAAACTACCACGCCAGCGCATTCGCCGCCTAAGGGGCCGGGATCGCCAGGATACAAATCGAGGGCATTCAGTACATCGCGGAAGTTGAGACCTGTGGCGCGTACACGAATTTCGACCTGGCCTTTTTCCGGGTGGATGCGTTCCATAGGTTGTCGTTCAAGATTATCCAGCATGCCTTTCTGAGGAATAATCAATTGCTTCGGCGTGTCACTCTTTGCGGACAGGGAAGTATCCACAGGGATTAAACGAAGTCCATAACGGGCCAAACCGCGTAACGCAATTTGATCTTCGTTCTCGTTTTCGGCCAGTTCTGCTGCAAGCGCCGTCCAGAGACCCTCATTGTGCGCGCTATCCAAATCCACTCGTTTACACAGGATGTCCGGATGATCCAGACCAATTACCCGGCCCAATCCCCAGATAGGCGCTGCTGCCGGATTGGGAAGCTCATGCGCTTCCACAGCTTGCGCCCGGTCCGTGATGAGCCAGAGAGCTGGTAAATCCAGTGCGCCGGTGGCTGCCATACTTTGTGTAAGTAACAGAACGCTTTCAATGCCTGTGGTCTGGCTGGTTAACAGCGAATCGGCAGTTGCGCTGTCCTCTGTCTTTAAATCCAGACTCCACAGATGTACAATTCCTTTAAGCTTTTGGGAATCGTTATGAACCGCCGCAAACAGGGCACGGTAGTCTTCTGCCTCATCGGCGCGGATGGTGAATGTATCCGCATCCTGTGCAAATGCCTGACCGGCCGTAACAAAGAAAACCTGGCCGCCGTGCGCGCTGATTGCTTTAGCCAGCGCTTCGGCCTGACCGGTCGTATCCTTAAAGAGAAGCCAGTGGCCGTCCAGCTGAGGCTTCCCGCTCAAAGACGGCAGCTTCTGCCATTCCGGACGATACAGCCATTTGGACGACTCTGTATCCAAAAGGGCCAGTAAGGTGGATTTACGTGTGCGGCTTACATGAAAACCTTCGATCTTGGCAAGATCCTTACCACTTTCCGTAAAGAAGGTCAGATCTGCGGTCATTCCGCTTGAGAGGTCATCCTTTTCGGTAATGGTTAGATGGACCCAAATGGGATGGGTTACGGGGCTTTTGTGCAACAAAAGAGTATCCACACTGTCCGGCAGATAGATGTATCGGTCAGCTTCCGGGTTGTCGCTATCCGAAACCAATGCAGCCAAAAGCTGGAACCCGGCGTCCATTAAGGCCGGATGAAAGAGGTAACTTTCGGTAAGTGTCCCTGCTTTTTTTGGGATTTCAATTTTGGCCAGCGCTTCCTGTTCACCTGTGTAAATTTCAGACAGACCCTGAAAGGCTGTGCCGTAATGGAAGCCTTCGGCGTGCAGTTGGCTGTAAAACAGAGAAGCGTCCCGTCCGGTATTACAACGCTCTTTAAGAACTTCCAATGAGGCTTGCCCGTTATCTTCCGGCTCCGGTTTGGCGCTGAGGCGGGCGGTGGCATGCAAAACCCATTCTTCGGAAGGCTGTTCATCTTCCGGCTGCAATTGGCTGAAAATACGAACTTCGGCCGGTTTCTCTTTGGTGGCTGGTTCCACAATGGTTTGCAGCAATACGGGCTCTTCTTCGGGTAATTGCAAAGGCTGATGGATTTTAAAATCCGTAATCATACCGGCCTGTGCTTCGTTTTCTTTGTTTTGAGCCGCAAGGCAGGTTTCCAGAAAAGCGGTTGCCGGCAGGATCGGCAGGTTTAAAATGCGATGGTCCGAAAGTTCTCCGCTTGTTGCCGGACTCAGAACGGCTTCGTACACCGGATTCTTTAGAACCGGAGAGCGTAGCGCCCGTCCCAGCAATGGATGATCGTACTGTGGTAAGGTCGGTTGCGTTGACTGGGAAGAAAGTCCGGCTTTCGCCAGAATTTCTTCGGGAATCCAATACCGTTTACGTTGGAAAGCGTAGTGCGGCAAGCGTAAAAAGGTGCGGTTGTAGAGTTTGTCAAATGCTTCCCAGTCTATTTTTGCGCCATAGGCAAACAGAGCGGCTGCGGCGTTCAGAATAGACTCCCAGTTCCCTTGCTTGCGGTGCAACGAAGGAACCCAGGCCGCTTCGGAATCGGGCAGACTGTGACGGGCCATACCGATTAAGGTAGGATGAGGACCGGTTTCAAGATAAATATCCACTCCTTCGGCGTCTAAAGCTTTCATACCCTGATCAAATAAAACTGCCTGACGGATGTGCTTGCGCCAATACGCGGCATCCGGTATTTCTCCGGGTTCCAGTAATTTCCCGGTCAGATTGGAAACGATGGGAATTTGTGGTGCCTTAAAAGAGATTTCTGTGGCAACGGATTCAAATTCATCCAGAATGGGTTCCATTAAGGGCGAATGAAAGGCGTGTGACACTTTGAGATAGGTAACTTTAATTTTTTGCTGTTCAAAAGATTCCGCTACTTTTTCTACGGCATCTTTAGCGCCGGAAATGACTGTGCTGGCCGGGCCGTTAACACCGGCAATGGAAACTTCGTTTTCCAGGCCTTTGAGCGCCGGTTCAATTTTTTGAGGCTCTGCAAAGATGGCGGCCATAGCGCCGTTCTGGGGCAGAGACTGCATCAGGCGTCCGCGTGCAGCAATCAGTTTCATCCCGTCTTCTAAATTCATCACGCCGCTGATAACCGCAGCCACATATTCGCCCACACTGTGCCCGATTAAATAGTCGGGCTGGATGCCCCAGGACTGCCATAATTTGGCCAGGGCATACTCAATGGCGAATAATGCCGGTTGTGTAAAGTTGGTTTGATGAACCAGTGCTTCCGTAGCCTCATCTTCAGGAAAAATGACCGAAAGTAAGGGTTGAGGCAGCAAATCGCGGGAAATGAAATTACAGCGATCAATGGCTGTGCGAAATACGGGTTGTGAATCGTACAATTCTTTACCCATCTGCGGATACTGCGCGCCCTGTCCGGTAAACAGAAAAGCGGTTTTAATGTCCGATTTTTTTTCAACCACATTCGCAAAGAGCGCTTTATCTTCCTGATTTTCTTTAAATGCGGTCAGTTTGGCTTTGAGCTCATCCAGATTTTTTACTACAAAAGAGAGGCGATGCGCAAATCGGGCGCGGCCTGTATTCAGCGAATAGCATATATCCGCTACGTTGGCATTTGAATGTTCTTCCAAATAGGAAATAAGACGTTCGGCAAACTCTTTTAAGGCAGCATGGTTACGGGATGAGTAAGAGAAAACATGTGCTTCCCGGTCGGAAACCTCCGGTTTGGATTCGGGCAGCGGTGCTTCTTCCAGAATCATATGCGCGTTGGTTCCGCCAAAACCAAAGGCACTGATACCTGCATACCGTTTCTTATCGGTTCGCGGCCAGGGCGTCTTTTCCTTAACAATGCGAATGGGTGCGTCATCCAGTTTGATATAGGGATTCAGCTTCTTAAAATTGAGATGCGGGGGAATTTCTTCATGCTGCAGAGCCAGTACTACTTTAATGAAACTGGCAATGCCTGCGGCGGATTCGAGATGCGAAATGTTGGTTTTTACGGAACCGATAAGCAAGGGGTTCGTTTTGGCGCGTTCCTGCAACATTACTTTTTTAATGGCTTCAATTTCAATGGGGTCGCCGAGCGGCGTACCGGTGCCATGGGTTTCGATATAGTGAATCTGATCCGGCGCCAGTCCTGCTGTGTCCAAAGCCTGCGTAATCACCGCTTGCTGCAACTGACCGTTGGGAGCGGTAATGCCGTTGCTGCGGCCATCCTGGTTTACAGCCGATCCTTTGACCACAGCCATGATGGAATCGCCGTCCTTGAGCGCGTCCGAAAGCCGCTTTAAAACGACCATACCCACGCCGTCACCGCGCCCGTATCCGTCTGCGGATTCATCAAAGGTTTTGCAGCGGCCATCAGCGGCCATCATGCGCGCCTGAGAAAAGGTGATTGTAACCTCCGGAGAAAGCACCAGATTTACACCGCCGGCCAGAGCTACATCACAATCACCGTCGCGCAGGCACTGGCATGCGTTATGAATGGAAACCAGGGAAGAGGAACAGGCTGTATCGATGGACATGCTGGGACCATGAAAATCAAAAACATAAGAAATGCGGTTAGCGGCAATACTAAACGCATTACCGGTTCCGGAATAGGGGTTCAGACTTTCTGTAGTACCGGATTGTAAACGGGAATAATCATTGGCACTGATTCCCACAAATACGCCAGTACGACTTCCTACTGCCTGATCGGCTGCTATGCCGGCAGATTCCAGGGCTTCCCAAGTCACTTCTAATAAAAGTCTTTGCTGTGGATCAATATGAACCGCTTCGCGGGGAGAAATTCCAAAAAAGTGGGGATCAAACTGATCCACGCCATCCATAAAACCGCCCTGTTTCGTAATCATTTTACCGGGAGTGGCAGGCGTCGGATCATAGAATTGTTCGGCATCCCAACGGTCGGCAGGTACTTTGCGTATGCCATCCCGTCCGTTAGAAAGCATGTCCCAGTAGGCGTCCGCATTTTCCGCGCCCGGGAAACGAGCGCCCACGCCAATAACGGCAATGGGTTCGTAGTCAGCTGCTTTCCGAACCGAAGGTTTAAAGCCTTTTAAAAAGTCCGTCTCTTCTTCGGAAAGATGCTTAGCCAATGCTTCAATGGTAGGATAGTCCCAAATAAGGGTTGGGGGCAGCGTGCGGTTGAGGAATTCTTCCAGATCCCCGGCCAACCCGACTGCCTGTGCAGAATCCAGTCCGAAGCTGACAAAGGGCTGCGTACTGTCGATTTCTGACGGTTCAACTCCAAGGGTTTCGGAAAGCTGCCCGATTAGCCACTGTTCAATGCGGATCGTTTCAGCGGATTTGGCGCCTTCTGAAACAGTAGGTGCTTCCTCTTTAGGTTCGGCTTGTGCCGCTTCCGGCTTTGTGCTGGTCTTGATAGCACCCTGTACGCTGTCCCAGCGCTCCACTATTGAAAGACTGCCTTCCAGGAAGGCCGCTTTTGTCGCACGGCGCATGATTTTACCGCTGGATGTTTTGAAAATGGTACGCGCTTTAATCAGCACAATACTGCTGGCCTGAATATCATGGTTAGATGATACTGCTTCGCGTATGGCCTGAATAATTTCTTTGAAATTCTGATTTTTATTGTGCCGAACTTCGCATACGACGGCCAGTTCTTCACCGGATTCTTTGTCGATGGTAAATACGGCGCTGCATCCCGGCCTCAGTTCGGGGTGAGATTGCTCAACGGTTAATTCAATATCCTGTGGATAATGGTTGGTGCCACGAATAATAATTAAGTCTTTAACGCGGCCGGCTACAAAAAAGTTACCGTCTTCCACAAAACCCAAATCTCCGGTACGCAGATAAGGGCCATCTCCAGAATCTTTAAGATAATTCTGAAAGGTTTCTTTGGTAGCCTCGGGACGACTGTAGTAACCGCTGGAAACACTGGGGCCCTTTACCCAAATTTCACCTATTTCACCGGGTTTGCATTCTAAAAAAGTGTCTGGATTAACAATACGCGTGCTTTGCTGCTTGGGAGAGGTTCCTGAACTGACCATAGTGATGGCGTTCGCATCGTCTTCTGGCACATGAATGATTGCATTTTTTTGCAGAGCGGATTTATCGTAGGTAGCAGTTACCGGCTCTTTTTCCAGTTCGGCACCCGTAACAAACAAGGTTGCTTCTGCCAGGCCATAAGCAGGTAAAAAGGCTTTTTTCTGAAAACCGGAGGGCTTAAAGGTTTCTGCAAATCGCTCAATGGTCTGGGCTCTAACAGGTTCAGCGCCGGAAAGGGCCATCTCCCAGCGACTTAAGTCTAATTGGGCAATTTTCTCAGGTGTGGCTTTTTTAACACAAAGGTCAAAAGCGAAATTGGGCGCTGCAGAAGCGGCCACACGATCTTCGGGAAGACGGCTAATAGCGTCTAACCAGCGCAAGGGCCGTTGTAAAAAAGCAATAGGAGACATAAAAACACTGGGTGTACCGCTGTATAGGGGTTGCAATACACCGCCAATCAGGCCCATATCATGATAGATGGGTAACCAGAATACACCGGTTGTATTGGGTTTATAGCCTAGTTTGGTGTAAATGATTTCGGAGTTGGCTAATAAATTACTGTGTGTTAAAATAACCCCTTTAGGGTTTCCTGTGGAACCGGACGTATATTGTAAAAACGAAATTGTGTCCGGTGTGATTTTGGGGCGGTTCCAGTTACTTCCCAATCCTATTGATAAGCCGTCTGTGGACATCCACTGCAAATCACCCAGTTCGCGAGATTCGGCTACAGCTCGTTTACCTGAAGAAAAATATTGCATGGAAGAACGGAATTTACGCATAAAGGGAATGTTCCCTAATGTGTTTGTTATTTTATTCCCCATCTTAAGCATGCGAATCATATATAAAATAGAATCGGTTGTCAGTGCTACTGTCGCTTCAGCGTCGTTTACTATGGCCTGCAAGCGGGGCAGGGAACGATTCAGACGATTCGGGTCCGGCGGATAAGCAGGAACCGCAATGACATCGGCGTACAAACAGCCAAAAAAACCGGAAATATATTCCAGCCCGGGAGGATAGAGAAGTAATGCGCGTTCTCCGGATAAGCCCTTTTGTTGAAGCATGGCCGCAATAGATTGAGCTCGTTTGTCCAACTCACCATAGGTAAGCGACGATTCTTTTTTATCGCCATCCTTTAAATAGGTATAGGCAACTTTGTTCGGCTCTGTTGCAGCTCTCCAGCGAAGCAGGTCAACCAGTGTTTGGGGCTCATATTCCGGATTTAAATAGTCCATCTCTTCCAATCTCATATTTTATTAAGTTATTCTTAAAATGTTGTCTGGCGAACCATTTGTTGCCAGGATTTGCCATGGCGTGATTTGAATGATCTGCTAAAAGCAGATAAATTTTTATAATTTAAAAGGTTGAAAATTTCACGAGGTTTTAAGTTTTTCTCAAAAAGCAAAATCGATTCGTAATGAAATAGAAGTTGCTGTTTAAAATCTCTGAAATTCTGATTAAATTGATTTTTAAATTCAAGTCTAAAATGACTTTCGGAAATGTTCAAAAGCTTAGCCAATTGATTAGAGCTAAGATTCTTTATTGGCTGCGTTTCCATGAATTCCAAAGTTGTTTTCGCCCTTTCAGATAACTCAGATTCGGAATTCTTAAGCAAATCTTGAGGAATTCGGCGCCAATGATTTTGCCAGAGGTTTTTCAATGTTTTCAAAAGGTTGAGCTGCCTTCCATCTCCGATAAAACAGTAATTTACCCCACTTAGATATAATTGTGCAAATTCTTCATTTTTAATTTGGGAATTATAGTATATAATTGATAATAATGGATTACCACTTCGTATTTTTTTGATGATAGCTAAAATATCATCTGATATTTCTTTAACTAAAACGATGTATTGAATATTGAATTGTTGTACTTCGTTGTGAACCAATGTAATCGGAGTTGTATCAAGGTGTATATAGCGAATGTTCCAGGTAGGAAGCTGATCTAGAATGTCATTAATACCAAGAGTGTGAGGCTGTTGATTGTGAATAACCAATAAATTTGACAATTTTCCTCCATGAAAAAAATATCAAACGCATTATTCGTAAGTGGTAAAATATAAAAAACATATATTACCATTTACGCTTTTAATTGGGTCGAATCTATTGTAGTTGATCAACGCTGACAGATATTAAAGAATCCCTGCTAACCTATTGTGATTGAAGTCACTGG
>JANTHG010000087.1 GCA_024762535.1 Calditrichaceae bacterium | reverse complement strand
ATACACATCCATTACCTTTTTTATTTTTTATTTTATTTGGGAACAAAAAGTTCCGGTCCAATTTACGCCGGCTGCAATCCTTTCCCTTTTCTATCTGGGCATCTTCGGCACCGCCATTGCCTTTGTGCTCTATTTTACCCTGCTTAAAAATACATCCGCCGTGCTTATGTCACTGATTACATTCGTAACACCGCCAATGGCTTTACTGTGGGGATGGATTGTTTTGGGCGAGGCAATTAGCTGGCAGTTGGTGCTGGGTATGATTATCATTTTTAGTGGTATTGCCTTGGCACGGCAGGAAAAGGGCGTCATCACGAACGACGGAGCAGTGAAGTGATCCCCTGTGGGATTCTTCATCCCGCGATCGCTGTTGTGGTTGCTGCCATAACGTCCCCCCTATCAAGGGGGGACTGAGGGGGGTGTTTTTTAATGGACAATTATTGCATTGTACAGATTTTACAACCCCCTAACCCCCTTTGCTAAGGGGGGATTGAGCGACAGCGACGGGACCAACCCCTGTGGGATTGCTTCGCTCCTACGTCGCTAGCAGTGACGGTATTGTATTGGGTTTATATCTACAGGCACATAAAAGTAACACTCATTTGAAGTGTTTCCCCTGCCAGGTGTTCTTCTGTTCCAATAGTTCATCCAGGCGCTCCAGCAGAATATAATTACGCATATTCCAGTGCGGTGCGATTAACGTATCCGGCGGCGCTTCGCCAAAAAGACGCTGAATTACGATTCGTGGATCCAGTCGTTCCAGAAAACGAACAATGATATCCAAATAGACTTCCGGCGTCAGCATCTCAAACGGTTCTTTTTTGTACAGGGCAGCTAAGGCCGTATTTTTAACCACGTGCAACTGATGCACTTTTAAAAAATCAAAAGGCTGCCGCGAAAGCCAGTCCGCCGATTCCAGCCACAACGACTCGTCTTCCCAGGGAAATCCGAAAATCATGTGTGTACAAATTTTAATACCCCGGTCACAGGTCATTTCCAAAGCATTTACGTAGGCCTGCACATCGTGACCGCGATTAATTTTTTTTAAGGTAGCATCCGAAATGGATTCCAGCCCGTATTCAATGGTAACATCATACTGATCTGCCAATTCTTCGAGATAGGCAATTTTAGACGTGTCCACACAATCGGGTCGGGTGCCGATGGTTAAACCTACAATATCCGGATGGGCGGACAGCGCTTCTTCATAATACCGTTTGAGTGTATCCAATGAAGCGTAGGTATTGCTGTAAGGTTGAAAATAGACAATGAATTTATGCGCTTTATAGCGTCGCTCTAAAAATTCAATGCCCTCGAGAATTTGTTGGGTAATGGATTTGCGCGCATCATTGTAACCGGGATTAAAACTCTCATTATTACAGTAAATACAACCGCCACGGGCTACAGAGCCATCCCGATTGGGACAGGTAAAACCGGCGTCTACGGTTACTTTTTGAACCCGCTGTCCGTATATGTTTCGCTGATAAAAAGAAAAGGCATTGTAGCGCTTTTCTGATCCCCAGGGAAACGATTCAGGCGCTTTCATTTAAAAAATTCCGGCGTTGTTTTCGAGATGTACTTCGTTAATTAAAACGTGGGCAGGTTGTTCGGCGCAATAGCTCACGGCGCGGGCCACATCAACGGGTCGCAGCATATTTTTTCGTTCCCAGTTGTAAGGCAGGGTGTCTTGCAACGGTGTATCAACAGATGCGGGAAAGATGCTGGTTATGCGGATGCCTTCCGCAGCCACTTCCTGGCGCAGTGTATCGGCCAGCGCTTTTAAACCGAACTTGGAAACAGAATAGGCGCCCCACTCGGCAAAGGTGCGCAATCCGGCTACCGAATTAATAAAAATGATTTGAGATGGACGCGCCAAAAGAGGTAACAATAAACGGGTTAGCAGAAACGGCGCCCGTACATTCACATCCTGCATGGTTTGCCAGTCGGCCGGATCCATATTGGCCACGGCTCCTACTTTTACTATTCCGGCATTATGCACAAGCAGTCCAATTTTACCTCCAAATGAAGCAAAGAAGGACTGAGCGTCCGCAATTTCTTCTTCCTTACTTAAATCAATGGACAGATAATGGGATTTACCACCCTGTTCCCTGATTTCTTCACTTAGGACGCTTAAGGCTTTTTGCGAACGGGCTAATAAAATTATTCCAAAGCCTTTGGCGGCAAGCATTTTGGCTGTTTCTTTTCCTATGCCCCGGCTGGCGCCTGTTAGCACAGCCCATTGTACGTTATCGTTTGGCACGTTCACTCCGGATTAACGCTAAAAATTCTGCACGGGTTTTTTCATCCTCTTTAAAAGAACCGAGCATGGTAGAGGTAATCATCTTGGCCTGGTCTTTTTGCACGCCTCGCATCATCATACACATGTGCTGGCCTTCTACTACCACACCCACGCCATCCGGTTGGAGCGTGTCGTTGATGAGATGCGCAATTTGCTGGGTCATATTTTCCTGAATTTGCAGACGACGGGCAAACATATCCACAATACGAGGGATTTTACTCAGCCCAACCACTTTCCCATTGGGAATGTAGCCCACATGAGCGACTCCATAAAAGGGAAGCATGTGGTGTTCGCATAAACTATAATATTCGATATTCGCCACGACTACCATCTCGTCATAGGGAACATCAAACATGGCTTTGTTAATCAGTTTAACCGGGTCCTGATGATAGCCTCTGGTTACTTCGCGGTACATTTTTGCCACCCGAAAGGGTGTGTTCACCAATCCCTGGCGTTCCGGATCTTCACCGATTTCCGTTAGAATTTGTTTGACCGCTGCTTCCATACTTTCCATCTATAACTCCTTACCCATATCAAAATAATTATTGTTGGTTTCCCACAAGCGAATATGGTACAAAATACCGTCCGGCAGGCGTGACTCTAATTCCTGCCATAAAAACCGGACAATGTTTTCACCTGTGGAGGTTTTATCCTTAAAATAGGATACTTCCCTGTCTAAGTGTTTGTGTTCCAAAAGTATCAAAAAATCATTTACGATTTTATCTAACCGGGGCAGGGGAATAATCATACCCGTATCTGTGTCGGGTTGCCCGGTTACTGTCAGTTCCATGGTATAATCGTGTCCATGCCCGTAGGGATTATTACATTTATCAAAAATTTGCCGATTCTCCTGCTCATTTAAAGCAACAGAATGCAGACGGTGCGCAGCGCTAAAACGGTAAATGCGACTTAAGGAAATAAAAGGCATCATTACTCCTTCCACACATCTACGTACAAATCGCTGCGTTCGTATAACCGAATCCTATCCAGAAGCACGCCGGGCAACTCATTCAGTTTCGCTTCGATTAAATCGAACAAGACTAACGCTATATTTTCGGTTGTGGGAATGCGATCCTTAAAAAAAGGCGTATCGAGATTCAGATATTTATGATCAAACTGACGGACTATTTCGCTGACATTCTGTTTAAGAGCCGTCAAATTAATTATCATACCGGTCTGCGGGTCCACAGGACCGGCAGCGGTTACGTGCAATTCATAATTATGGCCGTGCCCATAAGGACTGACACAGAGATCAAAAGCTTCTTTATTTTGTTCTTCGCTCCAGTCATCCCTCCAATAACGATGGCTGGCTGAAAATTCGAATTTTTTGCTAATGGTTATTTTTAAAGCCATGATACTTTCCCGGTGAATGTGCAACAGACAATTTAATTTCTATTAACAAAGTAAACAAGCAGATTATTTCGAAGGGCTGAAGTTTTGGAATAGTTTAATAACAAAAGGCCGGCATATAACCGGCCTCTGTGAAGCAATCTATCTGAAGATCGCCACATCCCGATAAATCGGGATTCGCGATGACGACTAAGAATCGCTCAACTTTGGATTTAAAATGTGTACGAAAGCCCCACACCCATGTTTAGAATAAGACCCTGCTGAATTGCAATATTGCTTTCTGTCATGCTAAAATTACCTGAACCGCTTAACTGAATGTCTTCATCAAACGTAATATCACTAAAAACATACATCCCGCGTACGAAAACACGAATGTATTTTACCGGCCGAAAGTCTATACCGATTTCAGGGAAGAATTTAATGACTGAAATAGAGTAATCCCTTTTTGAGGTTTCATTTCCTCCCCAACTGTCCATTTCAGTAAGCACATCAATAAAATTGATTGAACCGCCAACAGAAATGGCAAACATATCTATTCCCGGAGTAATCAAAACATACGGTGTTACCGCAAAGCGGCTAAGTGAAGAGTAAACAGTTGAACCAAAAGAGCTACGGTTGTAATTTGGAGGATCAAATTCATTGGGATTAAATACTTTCTTGTCTGTAACAATATCATCGGTTTGCATGTAGCTTAAATTCATTCCCATTTTAATCAGTTTAAGACCTTTAAAACCTTGAACATAAAAGATATTCAGTTGCGGCGCAGAAATTGTCGCCCCTGTAACATTCTTGCTTTTTCCCGTAAACAATTTGTGAATATCAGCTAATTCGTCAAAATAATCATAATCGGAATTAAATCCCGTTCCTGTAGTGAATCCCCCGGCAATTCCAATCTCTACCCTGTTATATGCTTCACCAACAATCGTTTTGGAAAACACCAGAGCACTGCTGGCCACATCGATTAATTTAATGGTAAAAACAACCTTGTCATCCTTTAAATTCATATTTCCAAAAAAGAAACCTTCCACGCCAATGAGCTTTCCTGCTTTGATCATAGCAGCATTATCTACCATCCCGGTTAGAGAGAGCGACTGTTCCTTTAATAAAGCTTTTAAAGATGCTCTGTCAACCACTTTGTAATTCCCGCTTTCCAGCAACATATTTACAATACGGTCCTGAATACTAACCGTATCTATCTCTTCGGGCTTATTCGTTTTAATGGAATAAACCGCCACCTTATTTAGGTCTGTATGTACTTGCAGCAATGCCTCATGGAATTGATCCAGGGCATTTTCCACCATTGCACCGGTATCCGCAGCACTTAAGGTGTTAATTAAGAATAAGAATAATAATACGGGAAATACTTTTTTAAAATACATGTTTCAACCTCCAATACATTCTGTTTCTGCACAAAAGGAAATACGGATTTTAAGCTGTTTCGCTTATGGAAGGTTCGGATGGGAATTTAAAATGATTAATAAAAAACACGAAATCTTACTTATTTTTTTTCGCTATTATCTTCTTCTTTAAAAAAATTTGCAGGAGTGGTCGTAATAGTAGGATCAGCATCCCAGGCAAAGTGGGGAACCGGTAATCCCCGTGTATGCATTAGTTTTAAGGCATATGATTTTAACTGACTGATTAAATTGGCCTCTTCGCCTTCGGTTACTGTAATCACCAATTGTTCAAAAACATCCATGGGGTTATTGAAGATATTGACCATTTCATTATCCCGGAAGGAAGCACCCGATTGTAAAAAGGTATCTTTGGTTATTTTTCGAAAAATTTCCTCCAACGAAATGTAAGAAGAACTTTCCTGTAAAAAGGCGTTACTTACTTCCACATAAAGCCGGGGATCACTTTCCCGTTCGTCCCGCTGCAACAATTCCGCACCGGTTTCTAAAAAATTCAGACGTTGCAACACATCATCCAGCATACTGCCGCGTAAAATCATTCCATGTTGCGGTGCAATTATCAAGGGAGTGGGCTCCAGCGCATTTACTTTTTCCAGAGCCAGGCGCAACGCTTTCGCAGATGGCATATAGGTTTGATGAAAGGCGCGGATACCGTCCCAGTCTTCTTCTTTGGCAAATAAACGCGGCTCTCCGTCGTGGCTGTCTAATCCGCTAAATAAACTACCGGAAAACAGGACACGGGTATCCGGGTCGTATGTCATAAAGGAACCGTAATGCGGGCAGTAAGGCGTTGGGATAAAGCGGATTTTGTGACCGGTAGCAAACGGTGCGGTATACGCATTAAAACTATTAATCAGCTTTACGCTTTTGGGATGAATTTCGTAGTGCAGAATATCCGTCCAGTTTCCTTCGCTGGTCAGACAAATCGCTTTACTGTTGGTGTTTCGTAAATAGATACTATTCATACACACATCCGGTGAAGGACTGCTTAAACTGTATAAATGTATTTTAGCCAGACTACCTGTAATAGCCGAAATCTTTTTAGATATAATAGGGAAATCAGCCGGTGAGCCGGGATCAATCAAAAAGTTTATAACTTTGTCATCGTTACAAAAACGGCGCAGATACACATTTTGCTGCATTAAGGTTTTTGGATTACGACGCCCCACCCACCAGGTATCTGTACCAATTTCCACAGCTTCGTCCAACTGGTAGGCAATATTTTTACGTGAATAAGCCGCTAAAAATTCGGGCCGTAATTTTACACCAACCGGCCGAATAATAAAAATACCATTTTCCCAGCTACGCAACTCATCCAGGGCCGCATTCTCTTCTAAATCTTTAAACGAAATACCGACAATATCGCCACGCTCCAATTCGATTTCACCTACCTGTCCTTTTTTCTGCAGAATCAGCGTGCCGGTTATACTCTTTTTAGCGCAGATTTTCAGGATTTGGTCCAAGCCATATTCTTTTAAATCGCCTTTAATCTGATTAGCCTGTTCCTGTGTTTTTTCTATACGACGAAACATGGCTTCCATTTTGGCCATAACTTCGTCAAAGGTAAAGGGTTTGATGATAAAATCGTCGCCGCCGGCTTTAAACCCTTCAATCATTAATTCGCGTTTGGCTGTTAAGAAAATAAAGGGGATATTGGAGGTTACTTCGCCCGCGCGGATTTTCTTGCAGAATGTTAAACCATCCATACCGGGCATTTTAATATCCGAGATAATCAAATCCGGAACAGCTTGTTTGATGAGTTTAAGAGCCTGTTCCGCGCTGGTTGCTGTCATTACTTCATAGGTTCCGGACAGCTCCAGAATACGCTGTAACGAAAAGACAATAGCCTCTTCATCATCTACGATTAAAATCAGTTTATTCGATTTCAAATCAGCTTCCCCAATCCTCATCATAGCCATTTATAATTTCATCTGTTTCAGGCTTTTGGAAATATATTAAAAACAAATGGCTAAATCAAAGAAGCAGTATATTTTTCAAATTCTTGATTTTTACTTTACGCTTCCTTATCATCTATGAAAAAAAAGAGTAATCTAATGCAACGCCTTTTATTGTTTTTGGGGATATTAACTTGCTTTCCGTACGGTCTGTTAATTGAATTGAATCCATTAAGTATAGGATTTGATCATGTGGATAAGGCTCAAGTGATTTATCAGGGTGAGGGTTCAATCGGTTTTGATACTTTTGACAATATATATTATCCCAAATACAAAAATTCTTCAGATCTTTTATCGTTTTCCGCTTCATTTTTATACAATTCCAAGGCGGAATTCATTCTAATTACCAATAATCATCCATATCCTGTTTCATCAAAAATGTTTACACAACAGCATAACCTCGTTGATATCCGAAAAAGGGGTGATCACATTATTAACCGACAGAAATTAAGAAACGGAGAATATCATTATGGCCGATATAATAGGAAAAATTAAAAAAACCCTTGAAGACAGTTTAGATATTGCCCGTAACAATGCGCAATCCTTTAAAGAAACCGCGGAAGAATACAGCAAAAGCGCCCGATTAAAACTGGATTTGCTGCAATTGAAAAATAACCGTAAAAAGAAAATTAATCTGCTTGGAGAAACCGTTTATCCATTTTTACTGGCTCAGAATTTCGCCGGCTTACAGGAGCACGAAACCCTGGGCATTTTAATTGATGATATTAAAATTATTCAAAATGAGATAGATCTTGCTGAAAAAGCTCTTAAAGATTTAACTGTTAAAGACGCGGCTCCCACTTTGGACCGGGAGGCCATTCAGCGGCAAATTGAAGAGCTGGAACAGCAAATCGAATCACGTATTAACGATCTTCGTGAAGTCAAAAAAACGCTTACCCATAAAGATTGATTTAGCCGCATTCATTCATTAACTTACTGCGTCCGTTAGGGGTGTCCCGTAAACCGGGACTGAGAACAACACCCTTCGAACCTGATCTGGATAATACCAGCGAAGGAAAACGGCTTTCAGGAACCTTCCTGCCACACCGCTTTCATTTTTCCCTTTTGTATTATTCAGATCCTTTAATACTCACATTGTGTTGGAGAGATAAAATGCGTTCCCTATTTACACTATTTTTAACCTTTATCATTATTTCGATTTCCCTGGCCGGGACCAATCCGGTCTTAACCGGTTATGTACGATCCGCTGATGATAACACCGCGCTAACCGGCGCCAATATTTATGTTGCCGGCACATCCATTGGCGTTACCAGCGACCGCAACGGTTATTTTAATTTGTCCGGGTTACCGATTGGTTTATACACTATTAAAATAACTTATATGGGATACAGTGAACAAAGTGTACCCTTAAAACTTACGGCGGATACCTCTTTGCAGATTATTTTGAACCGTTCTGTTTTGAGCGGCCCAGTGGTTTCCGTAACCGCCACTCAGGCCCGTGAACGGGTAACGCCGGTTACCTTTTCCAAAATTGACAAACAGACTCTTCGGGCAAAATACAGCACACAGGACATCCCGGAGTTGCTATCCGAACTGCCCTCAACCACCTTTTATTCGGAATCAGGCGCCGGGCTGGGTTACAACTATCTCAGTATCCGTGGATTTGACCAACGTCGCATTTCCGTGCTGATTAACGGCATTCCGCAGAACGATCCCGAAGACCATAATATTTACTGGGTTGATTTCCCGGATATGGCGGCCAATGTGCAGCAAATTCAGGTTCAGAGAGGAGCGGGCAGCGCCTTTTACGGCCCGGCAGCTATCGGCGGTTCCATCAATATGGTCACCAATTATTTTTCACCACAGCACAAGCTGACGGCCTACGCCGGTTACGGTTCTTACAACACGCGTAAGCTGTCGTTTTCGTATAACAGCGGTTTACTCTTTGATAAATATGTTTTGTACGGCCGGGTGTCCAACCTTAAAACCAATGGTTACCGAGACCGGGGCTGGATTGATTTCTGGAGCTATTTTCTGGGCGCCGCGTATTATTCCGACCATCAAAACCTGCGTTTACATTTTTATGGTGGCCCCATTACCGATGGCCTGATTTACGAAGGCCTGCCTAAATTCGTAAATAATGATGACAATCTGCGCCGGAAAAACTACAGTTACTGGGGCCTGAATGATGCCGGTGATTCTCTCATCT
Organism: Calditrichaceae bacterium; assembly: GCA_024762535.1. GTDB lineage: Bacteria > Calditrichota > Calditrichia > Calditrichales > Calditrichaceae > JANTHG01. The sequence continues at coordinate 3,241 of JANTHG010000087.1, read as the reverse complement.
ACTTTGCTGAACGCCGTAAAGATGAAAAGGAGTGGTTCAGTCAGCCGCATTTGGAATTATTACACGAATATAAATTATCGCCCAATCTGAACCTGAAAAATGCACTGTTTTATATTCGCGGTTACGGCTATTTTGATTATGACGGTAGTTGGGGCACAGCGGATTATTTTCGTTTAACACCGGAGTACGGCTTCGCAGACAGCCTGAACATCCCTTCCGATGCGCTGATTCGGGCTTATGTGGATAACAACCAGGTCGGTTGGTTACCGCAGCTGAACTGGCGTCACGGCAGCGAAGAGCTGGTGCTGGGTGCGGAACTGCGCGCGCACCGTTCTTTGCACTGGGGCCGGTTGCAAAAAGGTAACAGTTTGCCATCCAGTGTTATCGGTGAGGCAGACCGCCACTACTATCAGTACAAAGGCGCCAAAAATGTAGCTTCTGTTTATTTGCATCAAACCCACGAAATTTGGCCTAAACTTATTTTTATGGGTGATATCCAATACGCCTACAAACAATATCATTTGTATGATGAACATTTTTTGCATAATGATTTTACAGTAGATTACCATTTTCTGAATCCGCGCGTGGGGCTAAACTACAACCTCACTGCCACCTCCAATTTTTATATGAGCCTTTCCCACACCAGTCGTGAACCGCGCCTTAAAAATTATTACGATGCCGCAGAAGCAAGCACTCCTGCATCCTGGGGCAAGGTAACCCCGGAGTTCGAATTAGATCGGGACGGAAGCTATGATTATTCCAAACCACTGGTGAAACCGGAAACACTAACCGGTCTGGAAATAGGCTACACCTATCGTGCCGAACGGTTGGAGGGTTTTATTAATCTGTATTCAATGAGCTTTGTAAATGAAATCATTAAAAAGGGTACGCTGGACCGCTTTGGACAACCTGTAACGGGTAATGCGCCACAAACAATTCATCAGGGCATTGAACTGGGTGGAAAATTTCAAATTTCCCCGCGTTTTTCCGTAAACGGAAATGTAAGCTATAGCCAAAATCGTTTAATCCTGTATAGCGTGTACGATTGGTCCGGTAATGAAACCGTCCTGGACGGCAATCCCATAGCCGGGTTCCCGGACTGGTTGGCTAATGTACGATTCAATTACATTTGGAATGATATTTATGCTTCGCTTGCCGGTCGTTTTTCCGGAAAAATGTACACCGACAATTTTGCTGACGAAAAGAATACCGTGGACCCTTTCTTTTTACTAAATTTTAACCTGCGCTGGAAATTGGGGATTGCAGGACTTAACGGATTAAGTGTTCAGTTAAAACTGAACAATCTGCTTAACACACACTATCTGGCTTACGGCGAAGGCAATTCTTTCTTCCCGGCAGCCACCCGGAACGGTTTTATCGGAATACAATTTGAATATTAGGAGGGTTTGTGGATAAACCGGTTATCGCCATAATTGCCAATGGCCAACCCATTTACCGTGAACGCATGTTGCAAAAACTAAAGGATGTTCACGCTATTATTGCGGTGGATGGAGGTGCCAATACCTGCCGTTTACTGGATATAACGCCGGATTATATTATCGGAGATATGGATTCCATTTCTCCGGAATCGCGAAACGCTTTTAACCATTCCTTCTTTGTGGAAGCGGCAGACCAAAATTATACGGATATGCAAAAGGCCATAGAATACGCCATTTCCCTGGACCCCGGAAAAATCAAAATTTTCTCCGCTTTCGGAAGACGTTCCGACCACAGCTTCAGTAATTTGCTGATATTTGCCAATAAATCCATTCCGGTTCCGTTTGAAGTGTTTGATGAGTATGGTGTACTAAGCCTGCTTCTCCCCGGAAAACATACGATTTCAGGAACACCGGGACAAACCGTTTCTCTGTTTTCATTAGGCCCGGTTGAAAATCTGCACTTAAACGGATTTAAATATCGCGTCGAAGGCAAACATTACAACCCTCTGTTCATTGGCACCAGCAATGAATTTGAGCAGGAAAATGCATTGGTAGAATTTACTTCCGGACAACTTTTTTTATATAAAGTGGAATAACCGAAAGCGCTCTATGACTTTAATTCCCTTTTTTCTCTACCTTGCACTGCTCCTCTTTCTCGGATTTAGGGCGCACCGTAAGAATCCCTCTTCCGAGGAATTCTTACTCAGCAACCGTTCTCTTTCCATTCCTGCCTTTGTTGCTACCCTTGTTACCACCTGGTACGGCGGTATCCTCGGTGTGGGTGAATTTGTTTTTTCGTATGGAGTTTCGGCCTGGGTGGTTTTTGGTCTGCCTTACTATTTTTTTGCTTTGCTTTTTGCATGGTTTCTCGCGCCCAAAATCCGCGCGTCCAATACGGTTTCCATTCCGGATATGTTATATGATTCCTACGATAAAAAAACGGGCTTTTTAGGCAGCGCCTTTTTACTGATTATGACGTCGCCGGCGCCCTATATTTTAATGCTGGCTGTTTTACTGCAGGAAATTTTTCATTTCAGCTTTGCTGTAAGCGTGTTTAGCGGCGCTGTGTTTTCGGTTATCTATGTGTTTTGGGGCGGGTTTCGTTCTGTGGTACAAACGGACAAGCTTCAATTTATCCTTATGTTTGCGGGGTTTGCCATACTCCTTTACTATCTTTGGAACGGACCGCTTGACATCAGTGATTTACCCGCTCATCTCGATGCCGGCCATCGCAGTTTGAGTGGAGGCCTGCCCTGGCAGCAAATTGCAGTCTGGTTTTTAATTGCCAGCTGGACCTTTATTGACCCCGGTTTTCACCAGCGCTGTGCGGCAGCGAAAACGCCACAAGTCGCCCGCAAAGGCATTTTGATTTCTATTGCCTTCTGGTTCGTTTTTGATATGCTTACACTGATCAGTGGTTTATATGCCTTTGCCCTGTATCCCCACATTCAGCCTTTAGAAGCTTACCCCTACCTGGCTCAACAGCTGCTACCACCGCTGTGGCGGGGACTTTTTTTTACAGGCCTGCTTGCCATCATCATGTCCACCATCGATAGTTACACCTTCCTTTCGGCGCTGACTTTTGGTCGTGATATGATTTGGCGGTTTAAAAGTAAAACAACCCTAAACAAAAATATTCGTTGGGGACTGGCACTTACAGCCGTCATTTCCATTGCGCTTATTTTCGCTTTGCCTTCGGTGATTAAAATGTGGTACAATTTGGGGAGCCTGTTTATTCCGCCCCTGCTGCTGCCTCTGCTGAGCGCCTATTTTCCCAAATGGCGCCTCTCCGCCTCCCACAC
>JANTHG010000086.1 GCA_024762535.1 Calditrichaceae bacterium | reverse complement strand
CCTTTTTTAAGGGGGTACTGAGCGATAGCGAACGATGTGGCGAACTCTTTGGGATTGCTTCATCTCGCTAAAGCAAGATTCGCAATGACGGTATATTCTCGCGGGGATTGAGCGATAGCAACGTGGTAATCCCCTTTGGGATTGCTTCATCCCGCTAAAACGGGATTCGCAATGACGAAGGTTTTTTCCCTGAATGTCGTTTACGGGAACTTAAGCGAATACTAATGATCCGGCCGAATGATTTTTATGCAAATATTCCGCAATCAACGCCATTGAGCCCATATTCTTAATGGTTCAGAATTATTCTACAGGTAGGCCGACAGTAGCGCCGATTGGATATAAAAACGGTAACAAATGTAGCAATCCGTATTTGTTATTACTGGTACCTCAAAGATAAATTAGAAAAAGTCGACACTTTTTATTAAATTAAAAGTTTCAATTTAAAAAAAATATTGGGTACCCTGATAAAACATTCACAGCCGAAAGTTCCTTAATGAAAAACGTTAAAATTGGTTTGGTTTTAGGCGGTGGAGGCGCTCGTGGTTTAGCGCATATTGGCGTTCTGCAAGCATTGCAGGCATACGATATTCCCGTTGATGTGGTAACCGGAACCAGTATGGGCGCTATGGTGGGTGCTGTATTTGCCCAAAAGCCGGATGCGGATTATGTGGAACAAAAATTCCGTTCCTATCTGCAAAGCGATGGTTTCGCTTCATTGGGCGGTACTCAGGTGCGGCAAAGTCATACATACGAGCCTGAAGACCTGCTGCATCAGCTTAGCAGGGAAATTAAACGCCGTGTGGTAATCAATATGGCAGCGCACCGCAAAGGACTGCTTAAATCCGACCGCTTAAAAAAAGCCATTGATGCGGTTATGGAAGACACCGCCATCGAAGACACCGTAATCCCTTTTGCTTGTGCCGCGGTTGACCTGACTGTTGGGAATGAAGTGCTTTTTACCGAAGGGCCCATACGGGAAGCAGTGCAGGCCTCGGCAGCCATTCCCGGTTTTCTGCCTCCTGTGGATAGAGACGGACATCAATTGGTGGACGGTTCGGTTTGTATGAACTTTCCCATCGAAAGCGCTCGCGCACTTGGGGCAGATCTCATTATTGCCGTTAATGTTTCTGCGGAAATTGAAGCAGGCATTGAAGTGGATAATGTGGTTGATATTATTATTCGATCCAACTTGGCGGCCACAGCTAAAATTAATCAACTGTTATTACAGTCTGCTGATTTTATTATCAATCCACCGATCGGCAATATTGCATGGACTGCTTTCGAAGAACTGGATTTGCTTATAAAAAAAGGGCAGGCAGAAGCGCAACGTTCCATATCGGATATAAAACAGATAATTCGTAAGCGATCCGGTATTAGGGGATGTATTAATAATTATTTACAAAAAAAAGTACAATCTTATATGGATTGCAGGAGATAATGCATGAAACGTGCCATAGTTATTGTAATTGACGGCGTTGGAATAGGCGAACTACCGGATGCAAACAAGTACGGAGATCAGGGTAGTAACACCATCGGTAATATCGCCCGGCAAACCGGTAAACTCGATTTACCAAACCTGGAACGTCTTGGTCTCGGTAAAATTGCTCCCATTGAAGGTCTAAAAGCAGATATTCCTGCTGAAGGTAATTATGGAAAAATGGCTGAGCAGGCACCCGGAAAAGATTCTACTACCGGCCATTGGGAACTGGCCGGATTGATTGTTAACAAACCGTTTCCTACCTATCCAAACGGTTTTCCGCAGGACGTGATGGATGAATTTACACGACGTACCGGATTTGGTGTGTTAGGAAATAAAGCGGCTTCGGGCACGGAAATCATTAAAGAACTCGGGGAAGAACATTTAAAAACCGGTAAGCTGATTGTGTACACTTCGGCCGATTCCGTATTTCAAATAGCTGCACACGAAAAGGTGGCTCCTCTGGATAAATTATATGAAGTGTGTCAGATTGCCCGCGATATGCTAACCGGTGCGCATGCCGTAGCCCGGGTAATTGCTCGTCCCTTTACCGGAACCTGCGCTGCAGATTTTACCCGTACAAAATACAGAAAAGATTATTCACTTGAACCATTTGGCGAAACCCTGCATCTAAACCTAAAAAAAGAAGGATGGCCAACGGTAGGGATTGGGAAAATCAATGATTTATATGCCCTGGCTGGTATTCAGAAAAGTGTGTATACCAAAACCAATCCCGAAGGAATGCAGGCCATTTTAGACGAATTGGATCAAACAAAATCCGGTTTAATTATGGCCAATTTAGTGGATTTTGATATGCTTTATGGCCATCGAAATAATGTGCCCGGTTTTTATAATGCCCTTCAGGCATTCGATGCCTGGCTGCCGGCGTTTATGGAAAAACTATCCGAAGAAGATTTTGTATGTATTACGGCTGATCACGGCAATGATCCCACTACACCAAGCACGGATCACTCCCGGGAATATGTGCCGATTTTGGCCTTTGGCCCTTCATTTCGACAGAATGTCAATCTTGGTGTGCGACAAACATTTGCCGATATGCAGGCAACCTTAGCGGATTATTTTAAAATTAAATCCACAGGAAAGGGAACAAGTTTCCTGCCAATGATCGTTAAAGAATAGGATCGGTGTATGTTACTTGGAAAAGTAGTGGGTACGGTTTGGGCGACCCGAAAAGATGAAAAACTGGTCGGAATGAAATTACTGGTTGTACGGCATGTGGATTTGGATTACAAGTTAAAAAACAGCTATGTAGTTGCTGTGGATAGTGTAGGAGCCGGGGCCGGAGAAATCGTATTGCTAACAACGGGAAGTTCGGCAAGGCAATCTGCTTTAACAGAAGGTAAGCCGGTGGATGCCGTTATTTCGGCAATTATTGATAAACTGGATGTTAGCGAAAAATGAACCTGGGAAAAGTAATCGGTACGATTTGGGCGACCCGTAAAAACGAACAGCTGGAAGGTTTGAAAATGCAGCTGATTCAACCGGTTTCTGCTCAAGAAAAAGCTATCGGTACTCCAATTGTGGCTGTTGATACCGTAGGTGCCGGGGTGGGAGAACTCATATATTACGTAACAGCCTACGAAGCGGTAATCCCTTTACAAAAGAAACCGGCCCTGGCCGATGCTTCTATTGTAGGTATAGTGGACAGGATTGAGTTATGAGTAAATCATTGTGGGAAACTCTAAAAAAAGGTTTGGTAGAAGGCTTCCAGGTGGCCAGTGATAAAACATCAGAATATACGCGCATTGGCCGGCTTAAGATCGATGTTTTAGGCATTAAAAAAGAAATTGAAGAAAAATTTGTTGAACTGGGCGGTCGGGTCTATCACGAAATTAATGAAAAAAACGAATATAATTTTAAAGAACATGAAGAAATAAATACTTTAATTTCTGAAATTCGGAAATTAGAAAACGATTTAAAGCGTTGTGATCAGGAGTTAGAGAAATTAAAAACTTCGGATGATAGAGAGGAAAAATAACAGGAAATGGCCATTAAAAGTGGAAATCCTTTAGTTTTAACTCGTTAAGACGAAAAACAATAACCCATAGACTGAAGAGGTGTATCCGTGAGTGATTTTTTTATAAGTAAAAATCAATCATTAGAAAATTATTTAAGAGAAATTGGTGAAGTACGTTTGCTTACACCGGATGAAGAAATCGATCTGGCGCAGCGGATTAAACAAAATGATCAGCGCGCTCTAAAAAGACTGGTAAGTGCTAACCTTCGTTTTGTGGTCAGTGTGGCAAAATCTTATCAAAATTATGGACTTTCTTTGGAAGATTTAATTAATGAGGGAAATCTCGGCTTGATGAAAGCAGCTTACCGTTTTGATGAAACCCGAGGTTTTAAATTTATTTCCTATGCAGTTTGGTGGATCAAGCAGTCTATTTTACAAGCAATTGCCGAACAGTCTCGTCTGGTGCGTTTGCCGCTTAATCGTGTTGGAACGCTTACCAAAATTGGAAAAGTTTACAGCATGCTTGAGCAGGAATATGAACGTGAACCCACGCCGGAAGAAATTGCCAATGTGTTGGAAGTAGATAGCAGCGATATTACCGATACCATCAAAATGGCCACCCGCTCCGTTTCCATGGATTCTCCTCTGCAAAAGAACAGCGACAGCCGCTTAATTGATATTATCCAAAATCGGCAGGATCCTGAACCGGATTCCGAAGTTATGGGTGAATCATTAAAGGAAGAAGTCAACCATATTTTGTCCACCTTAACTGCCCGTGAAGCAAGAATACTAAAACTATATTTTGGGCTTGATGGAGAAAAGCCACATACTTTAGAAGAAATTGGGGTTAAATTTAAACTGACCCGTGAGCGTGTGCGTCAGATTAAAGAAAAAGCTCTACGGCGTTTGCGTCATAGTTCCCGTTCTAAGGTATTACGCTATTATCTGGGATAATCGTATGAAAAAAGTGAATTTATTCGCATTCTTTTCTTGATCGGGGGACTTTTGTTTTTTATATTTTGCGGTAGATCACATATTTACCAGAAAAAAATGGAAACTTTAATCCAATAGTATCGGGGCCGGGATACATGAACGAAGAATCACGCCTGCTTTTTATATCTAAAGATCAGAAAAAAGTTAAAGAATTCAGAATTTCACGCACTAAGCTATTTACCTTTATTTCTATCTTTCTCATTATTTTTCTGATTGCTGGTAAGTTTGGCTTGGATGTGCTGATTGATTTCAGCCATAATTCCAAAATTGAACGACTGGAGCGTACCAATATTGTACTTCAGACCCGTCTGAATGAAATGCAAAAAACCATCAAAGAGATTAACCACGATATGAATCAGATTGCCCATAAAGACGATCAGTTGCGTACCGTATTGGGGCTGAGTAAAATTAATGCGGATATTCGGCAGGTAGGGATTGGTGGTTCCAAATACGATTATACCGAATCTGATGAAGTTTCGGGCTTTGATGAAGGAAAACAATTAGGCCAGCAACTTAATGAATTATCCCGCTTAAGTCGTGAAGTAAACCTGGAATATAAAAGTTACCATGATCTGATGGCCACCTTTGATAAAAAACAAGATTCTTTAAAATATATGCCGGCATTGAGACCCATATTAAAAGGATTTATTTCCAGTCCCTTCGGTAATCGTTTCCATCCCATATATCACAAGTACAAACATCATGACGGTGTAGATATCTCCGCTCCCCGGGGCACTCCTGTTTACGCTGCCGCGGATGGTCAAGTCCGTTTTTCCGGTATAAACGGTGGATATGGTCGAATGGTGATTCTGGATCATAAATATGGATACCGTACCGGTTATGGGCATATGCAGAGGTTGTTTGTACGTAAAGGACAATACGTTAAACGTGGCGAAAAAATAGGTGAAGTGGGTAACACAGGTATTTCGACCGGCCCGCATCTGCATTACGAAGTACGCTATAAAGGAAAGCCCATTAACCCAAGGCCTTTCTTTTTTGATGATTATGATCTGAATAAAATGGTTGTTCATAATGATTAATCATTAAAACAACTTACTAATTAAACCGCCTGCAGGCGGTTTTTTTTTAACCCAGACCCTCTTTATGAAAACGTTAAAAAAGATTACATGTATCTTCTGGTTGGTTTTATTAGGGCTTATCCCTGTAAACAGAGCATTTGCTACTCAGCCTGATTCCTTACTTGTTATCCATTTTGCCGGTGATGTGGTTTTTGCTAACCATTTTGAAAATTATGTGGGTAATCGTTTTGATTATCCCTTTAAACGATTCCCAGAATTTTCCGCTGCAGATATTTCCATGGTCAATTTGGAAAATCCACTGACCACAGCAAGTATCGCGTCTGAGAAGCCCTTTGTTTTTAAAGCTAAACCCGTTTATGTACAGGTGCTGCAAAATGGGGGCATCGATATCGTTACCCTTGCAAACAACCACATGTATGATTACAAAGAAGCCGGTTTGCTGGAAACGATTTACCATTTAGATAAAGCCGGTATATTTCATGTGGGTGCGGGTAAAAATGAGAAGACCGCTCGTTCGGCTGTCATTTTTCATAAAAAGGGGCTGCGGCTCGGATTTCTGGCCTATTACGGACTGCGCCGCCATAGTGGTTGTCATCCCGCCACAGCAGATAGTGCCGGTACCGCATTGCGGCATCTAAAATATATTCGTGCGGATATTCGGGCTTTACGCGATTCGGTGGATTTTATTTTTGTGAATTTCCATTGGGGGCTGGAAAAAGAACATATTCCACAAGATGAGCAAATTTGGTTTGCCCATAAAACCATCGATTATGGTGCGGATATGATTATTGGTCATCATCCGCATGTGCTGCAGGGTATCGAAAACTATAAGGGAAAATATATTGCATATTCCCTCGGTAACTTTATTTTTGGCGGTAATTCCCGCAGGCATGAATCCACTGCGATTTTACACGTTTCCATAAATACACAAACACATACCATTCAGCAGGTTTCTATCCTGCCGGTACAAGTGGATAACTGGCAACCCCATCTCTTAACCGGCGAATCTGCCAAGGCCGTGTTGGACAGTGTAAAACAATATTCAACTGTTTTTGACTACAGCGGTTTATAAAAAAACAAGTAATATTTTCTTGAAATAAGTATAAAGTAGTGTTAAACTAAATGTTTTATGATGAGTCGGGTTCCAAGCAAAGGACTTAACGTATGCCCGTTTCTAAAACGGATGTTTTAAAAATAGCCGAATTGTCCCGGCTGGATATTCCCCTTAAACGGTTTAACACCCTTCAGCAGCAGTTGGAACAGATTATTGTCTATATGAACCGATTGGATGAGGTGGAAACAGACGATGTAGTTCCCCTTGCTCATCCTCAGGACTTAGTCAATGCTTGGCGGGAAGATATTCCCAAACCCTCTTTACCACTAACTGAAGTACTGAAAAATGCGCCACAATCGAACGAATCGTTTTTTAGTGTTCCCAAAGTAATTCAAAAATAACATAATTTATATACAAAACAGGTCTTTTAAATGAACAAGAAAAAATATATTTTTTTTACCGGAGGTGTAGTTTCATCCCTTGGTAAGGGAATCGCCATATCCTCACTTGGTTATCTCCTGCAATCCCGCGGCTACAAAGTAAGTATTCTGAAATTGGACCCCTATATTAATGTAGATCCAGGAACCATGAGTCCCTATCAGCATGGAGAAGTGTATGTAACCGATGACGGAGCAGAAACAGACCTTGATTTAGGCCATTATGAACGGTTTTTAAATCAAAGTATGGCACGATTCAATAATGCTACTTCCGGTCAGATCTATTATGAAGTACTAAAAAAAGAACGCAAAGGTGATTATCTTGGCGCTACGGTTCAGGTGATTCCACATATAACAGACGCGATTAATGAAAAAATCAAATATGTAGGTGAACAAACCGACTCCGATATTGTATTGGTGGAAATTGGGGGAACGGTAGGCGATATTGAAAGTTTACCGTTTTTGGAAGCCATTCGGCAATTTCGGTTAAGCCATGACCCGGACGATACCTTGGTGGTGCATCTGACCCTCGTACCCTTTGTGGCAGGAGCGAATGAATTAAAAACCAAGCCTACCCAGCATTCCGTAATGCGATTACGTGAAATCGGTTTACAGCCAGACGCGCTGTTATGCCGCTCCGACCGTGAATTGCCTGCACCTGTCAAACAAAAGATCGGTTTGTTCTGTAATGTGCGCGCCGAAGCGGTTATCGATGCTCTGGATGTAGAAACCATTTATGAAGTACCGGTTCAGTATGCCCAGGTTGGATTCGATCAATTAGTATTACGTAAACTGGGCCTAAACCTACGATCCATGGATATTTCGGGCTGGCAAAATCGTGTAGAACGTTTTAAAAATGTTCAGCGCGATGTTACCATTGCCATTTGTGGTAAATATGTTGAATTACAAGATGCCTATAAAAGTATTATTGCCGCTTTTACCCATTCTGGTATGGAAAATGATGTACATGTAAACTTAAAATGGCTGAATACGGAATCTTTGACCCCGGATATTATGGAAACGGAATTTAAAGATGTTGCCGGCATTTTGGTGCCGGGTGGTTTTGGTGAACGGGGTATTGAAGGAAAGCTGGCATCGATTCGCTATGCGCGTGAACATAAAATTCCTTTTTTCGGAATTTGTTTGGGGTTGCAATGCGCGGTTATTGAATATAGCAGAAATGTACTGGGGATTAAAGACGCCAACAGTACAGAATTTGATGCAAACTCACCTCATCCGGTGATTCATTTAATGGAAACCCAAAAATCCGTTAAAGTACTTGGCGGCACCATGCGGCTTGGTACTTATCCTTGCCAGTTAAAGCCAAATACAAAAGCGATCAAAGCTTATAAAAAATCGGTCATTAATGAACGCCATCGTCATCGCTATGAATTTAATAATGCGTATCGCCAACAATTGGAAGAGGCGGGAATGGTAATTAGCGGAATATCTCCGGACGGAGAATTGGTGGAAATGATTGAGCTGAAAGACCATCCCTGGTTTGTGGGCTGTCAGTTCCATCCGGAATTAAAATCGCGGATGCAACATACGCATCCCTTATTTAGAGACTTTGTGGCCGCTGCTCTTAAATTTCAGTCTGGTATTGAAACGGAATGAAACAAATGAACAAAAATTTACCTTCATCCATTTTACTACACCGATCCAATACAGCCTATCTTCATCAGCTTAAGCGCATTTTTAAAAGCTGGCAGGTAGATGTTTACGAAGCTGCCGTATTAGCCGAGCTTCCGGATAAAAATATATTAGATTCAATACCTGTAGCAGTTGCCATCGTGGATGATAATGATATTACCGGGCTTGATTTTTTACGTTCCGTCATGCATTCCAATAACTGGATACAGCGTATTATGCTAACACCTTATAATGATCCGGAAATTTTTGAACGAGCGGTGAATAAAGCGCATATAAACTATCTGATTTCCGTTCCTTCGGATGCCTCAAATTTGGAAATCTATTTTCATAAAGCATTGAAGCGTTATGAGCAAATAACACGTCCTTTTACCAAACTGGATGCGTTAAGTACCTTCACTGAAGATTTGATTCAAGAAAACGAAAAATTTCGTTTGGAAGCGACAACTGATACTTTAACCAAACTCATGAACCGCCGTTCCTTCAATCAGATTTTTGAACGTATCTGGCAACGATTTAAGGAAAAAAGAATACCCTTTTCATTGGCTCTGTTGGATATTGATCATTTTAAACGGGTGAATGATACCTATGGCCATCAGGCAGGTGATGTGGTTTTGCAAAAACTGGCAGACATATTAATTAAGAATCAAAGGGTAGGCATTGATTATGCTTTTAGATATGGTGGCGAGGAATTTACTATAATTTCCACCAATACCAACGAGCGTGAAATGAAAGGCTATTTAGAACGGTTACTGGCCATTGTTAGCAATACCGAAATATTTTACGAAGGAGAACGGATTACCATAAGTTTTAGCGCCGGGGTCTGTGAGTCTGTTCCGAATGAAAAAGCTGAAGATATGATTGTACGTGTAGATGAAACGATGTACAAAGCTAAGGAAGCTGGCCGAAAACGTGTATATGCGTACTCCGAGAAACATTAAAACCTCCTTTACAAAACAAATTTCTATTCTTTAAATTATTTGTAATATTAACCGTTAACTCGTATTTTTAGTGGACGAAAAGCGGGAATATTTTATGGCTGGTACTTTATTTGATTCCTTTGAATCCTTACTTCAGAAAGCAGAGAATTATTTTTTAAATTTTCGTATTGACGATGCTTTAGATGCATGGGAACAATATTACCGTATAACAGCACGTGTTGAATATCAATCTATCATTAAAGAAATTAATACCTACTGGAATTCTGATCGCTTAAGCGGAATTAATTCGCTCTCTGCTTTGTATCGATTATATATGGAATATCAAGAAAAATTCCACAAACAATCTATGAGTGGGTACACTTTTGGACTTTTCAAAAAATTATTTATTGGCCAGTATAACAAACAATTTGCTCAAGATCCCATACAAAAGTATAGTATAGAACGTGGTGTGTTCGAATATTTAAGTGGACGCAATGATACATCAATTGAAATTTTACAATCTATTTTATCTACAGACGTGAGTAATATTGAAGCCCGTATTTTTTTAGGTCATGCCTATATGGCGGCACATACACCTAAAGAAGCAGTTACGATTCTTAGCGAAAATTTATTTTTGGCGGCCGACAAAATTCCAGAAGATGCTCTTTACCTTTCTCAATTTAAATTTTTGTTTGGTAAATTGTATTCGGAACATGCGAATAAAGATGAGGCTGCCTGGTTGTTGGTATTTGAATCCTGGTATCGTAACTATCTGGTGTTTGAAGAAAACGCGCATTTTTTTCGATTGATTCAGCAAAAGGAAAGTAATGAACGAATCATTCAGGTAAAATATCATGCCTCGGAACGGTATCGCCATTTTGTCCGCTGCCTGTTTATTGCCGATTACACGCGTCATTTCCATAAAAAGCAAGTGGGGCTCATCCGAGAACAGGAAAATTACATGCAAAAACTGGATAAAGAATTATTTACCCGGTACCGTAGAAAACGGAAAGAGGTATAATGAGAGGGCAGGAAGCAAAGAAAAAAGGGATTTTGTTCGATTTTGACGGTGTGGTAGTCAAAAGTATGGAACAGCATTTTGAGGCCTGGAAAAAGGCGTTTGCAGAAATGGGAGTAGAAATTACTGCTGATGAATTTTTTATTCTCGAAGGGCAGGGCATCCATACCATTTCCCATAAAATTGGAAAAGACCATGGGCTTACCCCGGAGCAGGTGGAAAAGATTAAAGATCGTAAGATGAATTATTATAATCAGTATATGACCATCGAGTTTTATGATTTTTTTGATGAAATGTTACAAGCTCTTAAAAGCCGGCAAATACCCATGGGCATTGTAACCGGAGGTGTACGCTCCCGCGTGAGCGCCATTATCGATAAATATTTTGATCATACCTTTTCCTGTGTGGTCACTGTGGATGATGTGAAACGTGGTAAACCTTTCCCCGATCCCTTTTTGGCCGGTGCTAAAAAATTAAATTTACCACCGGAATCTTGTGTGGTTGTGGAAAATGCTCCCATGGGCATCGAAGGAGCTAAAAAAGCGGGTATGACCGTGATTGCCATTACCACCACCTTAGCGGATCATTTTTTAGCAGAAGCGGATTATATTTGCCACGATTTTAAAGAAGTTGCCGCTCGCCTCGATCAGCTTTTGTAGCGTACTCTTTTCCCTTGAGCTTCTGTGTAACGGATTGAATGTAAGCGGACTTGCCATGCCCAACTATTTTACAAAATACTAGGAACCCGGGCGCGCGGCAAAGCTGTTGACGCGCGTGTTATGCACCACCACGCTGGTATTTAATGCCTAATTTGAAAAATCTGAAACGAGATTTTTTATATCTTCTTCTAACTTTAAAATATCTTCGGTAGCAGTATTCCAAACTACTTGTTTATCTACACCAAAATAATCATGAATCAATTTATCACGCATACCGGTCATAAAACGCCACGGAATCCAGGAATAATTTTCCCTAACTTCTTTGGGAATTTTTTTGGAAGCTTCGCCGATAATCTCTAATGCCCGAATTACTGCATATTGAGTTTTTATATCTTCGTGAAAAGCAAGATAGTCTATATCTTTAAGGAAACTTTTTATATTTAAGATGGAATCTAAAATATCATTTAAATAATCGATGATTATTCTATCGTTTTCTCTCATAATATCGTTTGAGCTTCTGATATTATTCTTTTTCCAATATTTGGCTTTAATGAACTCTTCATTACCAAATCTACTTTTACGCCAAGTAGTTTGCTTAAATAATCTTCTAATTCAATAAACTTAAATAAAGATGGTGGTTTCGAAAATGTAATCAAAATATCTAAATCACTCTTTGCGTTTTGTTCACCACGGACAAATGAGCCAAATACTTCTAAAGTTATCACATTATATCGTGATTTAATATTTGGCAATTCTGCCTGTAATTTAATGACAATATTTTTAAGTTTATTGTTCATATCTCAAAAATGCTAAAATATATTGGCAATTGCAAATTTTATACAGGTACTTAAAATACGTATATTTAGTTCGTAACAGAGGGGATGTTTGTTTCAGTAGATCCAAGTTGAGCGATTATTAATATATACCAAATGATCGGTAAACGGTTGCGCGTGTCGGCGAATTATGTGGGGCATCTATCTTTTTGACCTTCCTTCCAAAATTTCGTACATTTCTCCGCTCAATTTTAATAAAAAAAGTTAGGACACAATGTACAAATTATCCATAGAAACCAGCATTTCCGCTGCACACTATTTAAAAGAATATTCGGGCGCCTGTTCGCGCGTACACGGCCACAACTGGAAAATACAGGTAACGGTTTCTGCCACAGAAACCGATAAAGCCGATATGGTGATCGATTTTAAAGAGTTAAAAGACCTTACCTGGCAGGTGGTTGGTAAATTTGATCACCAGATGATTAATCAGGTTGCGCCCTTCGACGGACAAAATCCCACAGCCGAAAATTTATCGCGCTATTTTTACCACGAAATTGCAAAACTTTTGCCTGCGCATGTATCCATGCATTCC
>JANTHG010000085.1 GCA_024762535.1 Calditrichaceae bacterium | reverse complement strand
GGGCGCGCATATCTTCCATTAGCTGCGGCCCCATAATCCCGGACGGGAATCCAGGAAAGTTTTCTACGTCTGTAGTTATGGTGAGCTGACCGCCCGGCTGGCTGCCTTCCAAAACCAGCGGAGCCAAATCCGCACGCGATGCGTAAATTGCTGCGGTGAGTCCGGCCGGTCCCGAACCAATGACTACTACTTTATAGTGTTTAGATTCTGACATTGTGCTACTCCTGTATTTTTATATTTATTTCATTTGACCTTAAAACCAAGTTTTTCTCGTATTATTCCAAAGTTAGCATTTTGGATGCAGAATACGGGTTGAGGATACAGTTTTACGTTTTGAATTCCGTTATTGAATGTATTAGAAGATTTCTCTTTATCTAAATCGTGATTTACATTATATTTAATAGAACAATGAACGCTGAGGTGTAAATAAATAATCGAAGTTGAATTCAACCCCAAATTATAATTACTCGTAAAAACCAACCAACAGGAATATACCGTGAAATATTTTACTTTATTTTTCATAACATTGCTCTTAATTTTAGGCCAAAGCTGTTCACAGCAAAAAATCCCCACTCAACACCGGAAAGGAGCGGACTGGGTGCCCACACAAACCATTTACGAATTAAATATTCGCCAGTTCAGCACATCCGGAACCTTTCGCGCCATCGAACACCGCCTAGCCGCCATTCGTGAACTGGGGATAACCACCATCTGGCTGATGCCTGTTCAGCCCATCGGCGAAAAAAATCGCAAAGGAAAATTAGGAAGCTACTATTCCATTAAAGATTATCGCGCCATTAATCCCGAATTCGGCACTATGACCGATTTTAAACGACTGGTTGCTAAAATTCACGAACTCGGCATGCATGTGATTATCGACTGGGTTGCCAATCACACATCTTGGGACAATCCGCTGATTACGGCGCATCCGGATTGGTACACCCACGACAGTACCGGTGCTATTATTTCACCTGTAAAGGACTGGAGTGATGTGGCAGACCTGGATTACTCAAACAAAGCTCTGCGCAGATATATGATAGAATCCATGCAATACTGGCTGCGCGAAACGGATGTGGACGGTTTCCGCTGCGATGTGGCCGAAATGGTGCCCCTGGATTTCTGGCAGGAGGCCCGGCCGGAACTGGAAAAAATCAAACCCGTGTTTTTACTGGCCGAAGGCGACGCGCCCAATCTCTACAAGCGCGCTTTTGACGCCACCTATTCCTGGGATATGTACCGCCTGATGAACAAAATAGCCAAAGGCAACCAACCCGCAGGCGGTGTGTTTGATTTACTGAACAAAGAGCAGAAACAGTACCCGGCCTCGTATCTGCCGCTGCGCTTTACTACCAACCATGACGAGAATTCCTGGAACGGCACTGTATTCGAACGGCTGGGTGACGGTGTTAAAACCTTTGCTGTTCTGGCCGCTACCCTTCCCGGCATTCCCTTGCTGTACAGTGGTCAGGAAGCGGGCATGGACAAACGTCTTAGCTTTTTTGAACGTGACCCCATCCAATGGCACATAAATGATTTCCGCCATTTTTACACCCGCTTGTTCAACTTACATATGAAAAATCCGGCTGTTTCTGCCGGCTCGATGACGCGTATTAAAACCGGAGCGGATGATTTTGTGGCTGGTTTTATACGCGCAAAAGAAGACCAGCAAGTAATCGTTATTCTCAATCTCAGTGCCGAAACGCAACAGGTGCGCATCCAGTCTTCCGACATAGACGGCCGCTACATGGAACATTTCAGCGGTAAAACAACAGAGTTACATTCTCAAATTACTCAGACGCTTCCGCCCTGGGCATTTAAAGTTTTTGTGAAAATGACAAAATAATTGCAAAACTATTTGCGTACGATTGCGTCTGAATCTATATTTAGCACAACGATTTCAGTAATGGGAAGCGCGGTGAAAATCCGCCACTGCCCCGCAACTGTAAAAGCAGACGAACACCCGACGAGCGCCACTGTTCAGCTTATATTGAATGGGAAGGCCGGGTTAGTAGGATGACGCTTAAGTCAGGAGACCGACTGGAATTGATTTTATCCGGGCTCTACGAGGGGTAGCAGCAGGTGTCCTCTTTTTTTTCTGAAGCTTCATAAAATCATTCCGTCTGTTTCATTTTTTAATCATTGTCATAGGAATGACTTTCATGAAATATTTTTGGATTATTGTTTTTGTATTTATTTGGTCCGCCTGCACACAGCAGCCTCCGCAAACGAGCGCTTCGCAACGTGTGGTTTCCCTTTCACCGCATATTACGGAAATCATCTACGCCCTTGGGCAGCAGGATAAACTGGTGGCTGTCAGTGATTTTTGCAGCTACCCGCCGGAAGCACAAGCTAAGGAGCATATCGGTGGATTGCTCAATCCCAACCTGGAAAAAATTTTAAGCCTGCAGGCGAATCTGTTTATCGGAACCCCGGCGCATAACGACCTGGCCGAAAAATTAGCCAAACAGGGATTAAAAAGCGTTCTCCTTCCCAATGACCGGCTTGAGGATATTTTCAGCAGTATCGATTCCGTGGGTACTCTTCTACATTGTTCGCAAAAAGCCCGGGCGCTCAACCAGGCCATTCACGACAGCCTTACAGTTTACCGGATTGCGGCAAAGCGGTTTAAACGCACCAATCCCCGCGCCCTTTTTGTAATTGGCCGCGAACCGGGCACACTACGCAAACTCACCATTGCCAGCGGGCAGACCTTTCTTTCGCAGGTTTGGGAAGCGCTCGGTGGCAGCAACGCATTTGGCACCCTGTCCATGAAATATGTGCAAATAAACCGGGAAGCATTGTTAGAAAATAATCCGGACCTGATTATCGAATTCCGATACAAAGAAGCGTGGAATGCGCAAAAACAAGAACAATTAGTACACGAATGGCAGAGTTTAGGGCGATTACAGGCGGTTCAGGAGAAGAACATCTTTGTTGTAACCAAAGATTACACACTCATCCCGGGTCCGCGTATTTACAAACTGGCCGCCGATTATGTTCACATTATGAAAAACCTTTCGGAGCGCCCATGAAATTAGAACAGGGATTTGTGCAAATTTACACCGGAAACGGGAAGGGCAAAACAACCGCCGCCATCGGACAGGCCGTGCGCGCCGTTGGCAGGGGGCTGCGCGTCTGTTTCGTTCAGTTTATGAAAGATTTTCCATATGGAGAACTTTCTGTGCTCAAACAACTCGCCCCTCAGTTAGAACTGCACCGTTACGGTACGGATACGTTTGTATTCAAAAAAGAACCGCCCTCCGCCGCTCTTATTGCGGAAATGAAACAGGGCCTCAAAACAGCAGAAAAAGCTCTATGCTCCGAAGAGTTCGATTTGGTTATTCTGGACGAAGTGCTGGTTTCTATCTATTTTAAATTATTCACTGAAGAAGAAGTGCTTGCCGTTGTAAAAAAAAGGCCTAAAAAAGTAGAATTAATTCTTACCGGCCGATACGCTCCGGACAGCTTAAAAAAAGTTGCCGATTTAATTTCGGAAATCAGGGAAGTTAAGCATTATTATCAAAAAGGAGTTAGCGCAAGAAGAGGAATTGAATCCTGAAAAATTCTTCTTGAATTCATTAAATATTTTATTAAATTGGCTTATTCCAAATTAATAAAATGCTAAATTCTGACCTACTTAATTCATTGAATAACAAATGGTTAAGCAGGTAAATATTTTATTCGTTTTTTTTACACAAAACTAAAATATGCGCCCCAGCGCAAAATATTATTTAAAGGATGCGCTTTATGTTTTTAGACATGTTCAAACATCAGGGAAAGTTCACTAAACTCGTTGGTAAAAAACATATCAAAAATTACCAAAATCTATATTTAATGCTTAAAAAGAAACAGAACAACGGTGACGTTCCGGTCCATCCCGAGGGCAACTACCTCGGCGGAAATGACCTGGCTAAAAACATATACGAAAAAAAGTATTTTGTTAAAGATATGGATAACAATTTACTTGAAAAAACACCGGAAGAACTCTTCAATCGCGTGGCCGCTTTTATTGCCGCCATAGAACCGGACCAAACCCAGGCCGAAGAATGGGCCACCACCTTTTACAATTATTTATATCAGGGATATTTTGTACCGGGTGGACGCGTGCTGGCCGGCGCCGGTGATTTATATCGCTTAAAAACCCTTTCCAATTGCTTCGTTACCCAGATTGACGGAGACAATATCGAAGCTATTTACAATTCAGCCTACGAATGTGCGCGCACCTATTCGTATGGCGGCGGCATTGGCGTGGATATTTCGCCCCTGCGTCCCAAAGATTCCGTTGTGCATAACGCGGCAGACAGTTCCACCGGCGCGGTTTCATTCATGGAACTCTTTTCCCTGACCACCGGCCTCATCGGCCAAAGCGGACGGCGCGGCGCCTTAATGCTGACCATCGACGTTAAACATCCGGACATCCTTGATTTTATCCGTGTTAAAAAGATTCCCAACTGGGTAACCAAGCAAATTGTGGAACAGTTGAAGTGGAGTAACCAGTTTGAACCGGCCCAGTTAAAAGAAATCGAAAAGCAGATAATGGAAAATACCCAAATCCGCTTTGCCAATATCAGCATTAAAGTATCCGATGAATTTATGCAGGCCGTAGATGAACAAATCCGTCATGGTAAAAATAAAGTGCTGGTTTACAAAAAATTCAACAAAACAATTCTGGATAGCGCTCAGCAGGATAAAGGTTACCACTATTCCTATGAAATCCCTGCCAAGAATATTGATGAATACGAAAGCTGGCAGGTATTTGACAACATCAGCACACTCAATGATTTCCTGTATAAAAATTATGAACTGATTTTAACGGAAAACGATTTGCGCGATGCCGCCCGCCGTGATGTGTACGGCGATGTGGTGCTGCCCCTGGAATCGGAACCCTTTGATTTAGCCATTCGTAACAGCGGCGATTTTATGCTCTATTTTTCGTCCGAACCCACCGGCGATGTGCGTCGTCTCATTAAAGCGCGCGACGTGTGGGATGCCTTTGTGGAAGGCAATTACAAAACCGCGGAACCCGGCCTTATTTTCTGGAGCCGAATGAGTAAATATTCCCCGTCCAATTATGTGGGCCGTCCTATTTCGTGCACCAATCCCTGTGCGGAAGTACCTCTGGAAAAAGGCGGCGCCTGTAACCTGGCTTCCATTAACCTTTCGCGACTGGTAAAAAAAGGCTTTACCCGCGAAGCCAAAATTGATTGGGACACCTTAAAATCCGTTACCAGAGCAGCTATTCGTTTCCTTGACAATGTAACCAGCTGGAACGAGATGCTTAATCCGCTCGAAAAACAGCGCGAAGCCGCTGCCGAAACGCGACGCCTGGGATTGGGCACCATGGGCGCGGCCGATATGCTCAATCAACTCGGTATCGGATATGATACTCCGGAAGGCATCGAACTGGTGGAAAAGGTTATGCGCACCATCGCCAACACCGCCTATCAGACATCCGCTCATCTGGCCGAAGAAAAAGGCCCTTCCCCTGTATTCGATTATGAAAAATACGCACAAGGCCCCTTCTTTAAAGAATCTCTTTCCGATGAAACCAAAGCGCTCATCAAGAAAAAAGGATTGCGCAATGTGGCCATGCTGGCTATCGCACCCACCGGTTCCATCAGCAACATTGTACTCAGCTTTGTAAACGGAACCAAACATTACCTTGGTGTTTCATCCGGCGTGGAACCGGTATTCGCTCTGTTTTACACACGTCGCACCGAATCCCTTGGCAATAAATTCTTTAAAGTATTTCATTCCACAGTTCAGGCCTACATCGACCTGCACGAACTGAATGAAAAGGTTGAAAACGCGCAAACCGAGGCCGAACTAACCGATTTTCTGCCTCCTCACTTTTTCCGTTCCGCCCATCACATTGATGGCAACAAACGCATCGAAATTCAGGGACACTGCCAAAAATATGTGGACCACAGCATTTCATCCACTGTAAATCTGCCTGAAACCATTGAACCGGAAGTCATTTCCGATATCTACTTGAATGCCTGGAAACGCGGATTAAAAGGAATCACCGTGTATCGCGATGGCAGCCGCTATCCCATTTTGAGTGTGGAGGGTGAAGAAACAGAATTCCAAAGAATGAAGGAAAAATTCTTCAAGATTCTTTTGGAAAATGACGAGCAAGAAGTTACATTACGAGGAGACGATATCATCGTCACTCCGGACGACCGCTTAACTACGGTCTATCATTATCTTAAATCAAAAACCAATTAATCAAAACTGCTTGACAGGGAGAATGAGGCGCAATGTTAAAGATTAAAAACGCAGATTTCGAAATTGAAGAAGTTAAAGTAGAAGAACCCTTAGACAATGTCACCGAACACGTTGCGATACGTCCGGAAATCGTTAACGCCAAGGTGTACAAATTGCGTTCCGGTTTTGTGAAACACAGTGTTTATATTACACTTGGTTATATTGAACAAAACGGACACAACCGTCCTATCGAAATCTTTATTAACAGCAAGGATTTAACAAAAAATGCCGAATATGCTGTTTTAACCCGCCTGATTTCAGCCATCTTCCGCAAATCGGCTAATCCGGTTTTCATTCTGGAAGAACTCAGTTCCATCCACGACCCCAACGGCGGTTACCATAAAAACGGCAAATATATTCATTCTTTTTATTCCGAAATTGCCGATGTAATCGAACGCTTTTTTAAAGAAATCGGTTGTATGGGTGAAGAAGCTCAGGCAGTAGAACTAGCTCCTGTGGTTAGCGAAGCTCTTGCTGCCGCTACCCCGCAGAAAACCAGTGGGCAACAAAGCAATGTGGATTTTAAAATTTGCCCGGATTGTAACGAACGCACTTTAAAAAGTGAAAACGGTTGCGATACCTGCATTAATCCGGCCTGTGGTTACAGTAAATGTGACCATTAACCAAACTAGTTTACATCTCTTTACACCCTGTTCGCCTGCGGACAGGGTGTTTTTATTTTAAAGAAGACTACCATGAGTACAGCGTCGATTCTTTCTGCCAATCAAATTCAATTTGCCTATGGAAATCAATCCATCCTGCACGATATTTCCTTTGATGTGCAAGCGGGCACCTTTGTCGGCTTAATCGGTCCCAACGGCGCCGGTAAAAGCACGCTGATTAAATTAATCGCCGGATTGTTGCCCCTGAAAGAGGGTCAACTAATTCTTTCCGGGCAAAACAGTCACAACCTAACCCGCAGGCAGCGGGCATTATTGATGGCTTATGTGCCCCAAAGTATTGAACTGCATTTCCCCTTTTCCGTACGCGAAGTGGTGCGTATGGGACGTTTTGCCCATCGCACCGGTCTGCTGGCAAACGACGCGCAGAATGAACAGTCCGTTTCCCTTTCTATCCAAACCATGGATTTACAATCACTGGCCGGGCACCCATTCACCGCGCTAAGCGGCGGTGAAAAACAGCGCACCGTCATTGCCTCGGCTCTGGCCCAGGAAAGCGGGTTACTGCTTCTGGACGAACCCACCAGCGCGCTCGACCTGCGGCACCAGCAACTGATTCTTACCCAACTTAAGCAGCAGGTGCAATCACAAAAGAAAACTACACTGTTTGTTACACACGATATCAACCTGGCTGCCCAATTTTGTGACCGCCTTCTGCTGATGCACGAAGGCCGCATCGTTGCTGACGGCACACCCGAAGAAGTGCTGCGGTTTCAGCTGATTCAACAAGTGTACGGAGTTAAAGTGTATATCGATATCAATCCCTTAACCGACACGCTGTACATTCTACCCTACGGCACGCTTTAAAGCGGCTTGCCCGTCTTTTTATTATTCCGTATATTTCAATTCTTTTACATAAGGAAACTATGATTTTTGAAGATAAACAGACTTCATGCTGTTTATTTAAGCGGCAGAGCGCTGTTCAAAGAAAATAAACACGTAACTTTTAGTAACAATATTCATCTTATAAAAAAGCAGAAAGCTTAGAAGAGTTTGGACGAGAAACAACTGGTTGAACGGGCCAAACAGGGTGACCGCGCAGCAATTTCGGAGCTGGTAAACACGTACAGCGAACGGATTTACAACCTGGCCTTGCGCATATTACGCAACCGGGAAGACGCCGAAGATGTGCTGCAGGAAACCTTTATAACCGTTATCGAAAAAATACACAGCTTTGACGGGCGTTCCGGGTTTTTTACCTGGGTGTACCGCATTGCCACGAATGCCAGTTTGATGCGCCTGCGTAAAAATAAAATGGTGTTTCAGCAATTAAACGATAATCCGGATTTTCAGGAGAGCATTGAAAGCCGTGTATTCATCGACTGGTCCGAAGACCCATCGCTGAATATATACGACCAGGAAGTTAAAAAGAAATTAGACGAAGCAATCAATAAATTGTCTGATATCTACCGCAGTGTTTTCATCTTGCGGGATATCGAGGGCTTATCCATCAAAGAAACCAGCGCTATTTTAAATATTACGGAAGAAAATGTAAAAATCCGTCTGCGCCGCGCACGGCAGTTTTTACGGGATTATCTATCCGAATATTTTGAAGAGAGGACAAGAAGCCAACATGCTTGATTTACCCAGCGAACATATTAAAAAGATATGCGATATCATGGGTGAAGACTTTGACGCTCCGGCCTGCAAAGAAGTGCTGGACCATCTTAACCAATGCCCTACCTGTAAAGTATATTACGATACCATCAAGAAAACCGTTTTACTTTGCCAGGAAAACGACTGTGCCGAAAAATTGCCCGAGGATGTTAATCAGCGTTTACTCGAAGTACTCGATTTAACTGATTTTCTGAAAAAACCTTCCGATTCAAAATAATCCTACATCATTACATTTTACCCTCTGTATCCTTTTGCCTGCAATTGCATCAAAAGCGTAACCTTTGGAAATAAAGAAACGGAGACTATAGATGGAACCTATTCATATAACAGATGCCAATTTTAATCAGGAAGTGATTCAGGCGAATACGCTGGTAATTGTCGATTTTTGGGCGCCCTGGTGTGCCCCCTGCCGCATGATTGCACCGATACTGGAAGAGCTTGCCCGCGAATACGAAGGCCGGGTAAAAGTAGTAAAAATGAATACGGATGAACACACAGCTGTTGCCATGAAATACAACATCATGAGCATTCCCACTCTGCTCTTTTTCCGCAACGGAGAAAATGTGGATGAAGTAATCGGCGCTGTGCCCAAACATTCCATTAAAAATAAAATAGATTATTACCTCCAGGGCAGTACGGTCCTGAATTAAGGAGATACCATGGGATTATTGCAGGAAAAAGACAAAGAACAAATCCGTGAGATGTTTAAAATCCTCACTAATGAGGTTACCATCACACTGTTCACTCAGGAAATTGAGTGCCAATATTGCCACGAAACGCAGGAAATTCTGGAAGAAGTAGCCCAACTTAGCGACAAGGTACAGTTTAAATTGTACAACTTTGTTTCAGATAAAGAAGCTGTGGAACAATACCAGGTGGATAAAGCGCCTGCTACCATCATCGAAGGCGACCGGGATTACGGCATCCGCTATTACGGAATTCCCTCCGGATACGAATTTTCTTCCATCCTGGAAGATATTTTAGATGTGTCCAAACGGGATTCGGGATTATCTGACGAATCAAAAGCGTTACTCAAAGAGATTAATCAGCCCGTGCGTCTGCAGGTTTTTGTAACACCTACCTGCCCTTACTGCCCCAAGGCAGTGCGCATGGCTCATAAAATGGCTATGGAAAATGAATTTATTACGGCCGATATGGTAGAAGCTACGGAGTTCCCCGAGCTTTCTATGAAATACAATGTGCGCGGTGTACCGCGTACCATGATTGGTGAAGATTTCCCGATTGAGGGCGCCTTGCCCGAAAATGCTTTTGTTCAGAAGGTAGTCGGTTCGTTTAAACAGATGCAATAACAGAAAGGAACTTGCATGTCTCAGAATTCAAACAACAAAATGTACCTGACCCTTGGCGTGGTAGCGATTGTGGCTATTGCTTTGGTTTATGTATTTATGAATAATTCGTCCACACCGGCTTCCACTGTAACGCAGGCCAATGCAGCTGCTCAGCCGGCAGGCGACCAACAGGCTCCTTCGTATCCGGAAGCGCCCAACTTTACGCTTAAAAACCTCGATAATCAGGATGTAAGCCTGAGCGATTATAAAGGGAAACTCGTTTTCGTCAATTTCTGGGCAACCTGGTGCGGTCCCTGCCGTATGGAAATTCCTCATTTTATCGATTTAATAGATAAATATGGCAAGGATGGTTTTGTGGTTCTCGGTATCGCCTTAGACCCGCGTGAGTTCAATAAGGTTCCCGGATTTGTGGACCAAATGGGTATTAACTATCCTATTTTATTGGATAAAACCGGCGTGTCTCAAATGTACGGCGGAATCCGCAGCATCCCCACCACCTTTGTTGTAAACCGTGACGGTAAAGTAGTACAACGCATTGTGGGTTCCCGCCCTGCCGATGTATTCGAACAAATCGTTACTTCGAATCTGTAATTAAAACGTTGTTTACTAATTTGCAGGCGTTCCCGGGTTTTGGGGATGCCTGTTTTTATTTTTTCTAAACCGAAATGGACTTTTATGGCGCTGCACATCCCATACGAACGCTACACCCTAACCAACGGCCTTCAGGTTATTTTACATCGCGATACACGCGTACCCATTGTTTCTGTTAACCTTTGGTATCACACAGGGTCCCGAAATGAACGCCCCGGTAAAACCGGTTTTGCCCATCTGTTTGAACACATGATGTTTCAGGGGAGTGAACATATCCCGGCTGAAATGCATTTTCAGTATATCCAGAGCATTGGCGGCACACTGAACGGTTCTACCTTTTACGACCGTACCAACTATTTCGAAACCGTACCATCGCACTACTTAGAAACCGCCTTGTGGTTAGAATCGGACCGCATGGGATTCTTTTTACCGGCATTGACGCAACAAAAATTAGACACCCAGTTGGATGTGGTTAAAAACGAACGCCGGCAACGATACGACAATCAACCCTACGGCCTGTGGTTGGAACGCATGATGGAACTCAGCTTTGAACCCGAATTCCCTTACCATTGGCCGGTTATTGGCTACATGGACGATTTAAACACCGCTACCATGGAGGACGTACAGCAGTTTTTTACCTCCTGGTATCAACCTTCCAATGCGTCACTTGTTGTAGCCGGCGACTTTGAAACAGACGAAGCCAAAGCGCTCATCGAAACTTATTTTGCCGGTATTCCTTCCGGCCCCAAACCGGCTTTTAACATTCCACCTTTTTCTGATTTTAACAACGGCGAAAAACGGGAAATTATGCACGACAAAGTACAATTGCCGCGCATTTACATGGCATATCATCTGCCGCCTGTGGGGCATGCGCATACCTATGCAGCGGACCTGCTTTCGGATGTGTTGTCTGTGGGTAAAAGCGGCCGACTTTACCGGAATCTGGTCTACTCGCAGCAAATCGCTCAGGAAGCCCAGGCTTTTCTGCTGCCCATGGAACTGGGTTCCCTGCTTATTTTTGTGGCGACTGCCAAACCGGGTGGTTCCGTTAGCGAACTAGAAGACGCCCTGCAGCACGAAATAGATGCCTTGCGTACAGAACCGATTAGCAGCAGCGACCGGCAGCGTATTCAGAATCAGTTGGAAGCACGCAAACTGCGCGAATTGCAGTCCGTGAGTTCCCGCGCCGACTATCTGAACATGTTCAACATCTATTTTGACAATCCCGATTTAATCAACACCGAGCTGGATGAATATCGACGTATTACCATTGAACAGTTGCGGGAAACGGCGCAAACCTATCTAACCCATTCGAACCGTACGGTTCTGACCTTTTTACCGGAAACAGAGGAGCTTTCGTGATGCAGAGAGATTTAACCCAGCCGCCGCAACCCGGAGCGCCCCGCACTTTCCGGTTCCCGGAGTTTACCCGCTTTTATTTAGATAACGGCCTGGAAGTTTTGCTGGCTTCGCGCAACAACATCCCTTTGGTTAGTGTGAACCTCTGCATCAAGTCTTCCGCTCTATCGGATCCGAAAGGTAAAGAGGGCCTGGCCAATTTTGTAAGCGAAATGCTGGCCGAAGGCACTGAAACTCGCAGCAGCACGCAGCTGGCTGACGAACTGGAATTTATTGCCGCTCAATTTTCGACCCATGCGGACTGGAATGCTATTCATTTGAATATGAATACCCTGTCCCGTCATATGGAAAACGCGCTGGAACTGTTCACAGATGTTCTGCTGCATCCCGTTTTCCCGGAACAGGAAGCGGAACGGATTCGTGAAGAGATGATAACAGACCGGATGCGTATTTTAGACATGCCATCCAAACTGACTGCCGAACAATTTGTACGTTTTTTGTACCACCCTTCACGCTATGCCCTACCTATTGAAGGTACGCAATCCACTTTGCCCCAAATTTCAACTTCGGACATGAAATCATTTTACAGCAACGTGTTCGTCCCGCAAAACGCTACGTTGATTTTGGTAGGCGATATATCCGAAAGCGATGCGCGCAGTCTTACGAGCCGCTTTTTGGGATCCTGGGAAACGCAGCCCAAACCCGACGACCTGTTACCAAACTTTACGCAGCCCGAAAAAACGCGGGTACGTTTGATTCACAAACCGGGCAGTGCGCAAAGCGAACTGCGCATGGGGCATTTGGGACTCGAACGAACCCATCCCGATTATTACACCGTAACCCTGCTGAATGAAATTTTAGGCGGTTATTTCCTTTCGCGCATCAATATGAACCTGCGTGAAAAACACGGCTACAC
>JANTHG010000084.1 GCA_024762535.1 Calditrichaceae bacterium | reverse complement strand
AACGGGCTGGTTTTCAGAATATTACTGTGAGTGTGGATGCAGATATGCCTGGAGTTACAGACGAAGAAAAAGCAAGCTGGTTAGAAGAAACTGAAAAGCGCTGCCCGGTAACGGATAATATAAAAGCCGACACTCAGATAAATGTTAAAGTTGTCTAAAGTTAAGTGGATAAAAATATGTCGTCAGACACAAGTAAATTTAAAACCGTATTAAACAAAACCTGGAACGCATTCCGATTTATTATCCCGATTATTCTTTCGGTGCTGTTAATTGTTGCTTTTGTTCAGGCGATTGTTCCGGTTGAATCGTATCAGAATATTTTTACGGGGAATCTGTTTTTAGACCCTCTGATTGGAGCCGCTTTGGGGAGTATTTCACTTGGGAATCCCATTGTAAGTTACGTTATCGGTGATGGATTATTGCAAAGCGGTGTGGGCCTTGTTGCCGTCACCGCTTTTATCATTTCCTGGGTAACCGTAGGATTTATTCAAATACCGGCAGAAGCCTTCTATTTTGGAAAACGTTTTGCCTTAGCACGGAATGTAACATCGTTTCTCGGAGCAATTCTAATCGCAATAGTAATTGGCGGTTTGTTATGAAACAGAATAAAAACAAATCAAAGAACAAAATATCATTAATCGTTCTGGCTGTCATTTCAGCCGCTTACGCCGTCCTTTATTTTACCAACGGCGCGTTGTTTCAAAAATCAATGGGCAAATTCCTTGGGCTTGTAATTCAAATCGCACCTTTTTTACTGCTTGTTTTCATCATTATGTTTTTTAATTTCTGGTTTCTTAAACCGGAAATGATAAAAAAATATCTCGGTGAACAATCGGGTTTAAAGGGATATATCTTCGCCATTCTGGCCGGAATCATTTCCGTCGGCTCGGTGTATATGTGGTATCCTTTATTAAAAGAGTTAAGAGGAAACGGTATGTCGGGTAAGTTAATCGCTATCTTCATATATAACCGTTCCATCAAACTGCATTTACTGCCCTTGATGATTCTCTACTTCGGATTAACATTTACATCCGCGCTTACTGCGGCAACGATTTTATTTTCCCTGATTATCGGTTTAATTGTCCACAAATTTGCGGGAGAAATTTCAGACTTATAACACGAAGGAATTTTAATTTTAAAAAAAACTCTCTGTGGCTCTTTGTGAATCCTCTGTGGAATTTCGTGGTAATACAAAACAATAACACAAAGAACCTCGAAGAAGGCGTGAAGTTTCACGAAGGGTTTTTAAATTTATAAAAATAAAAAAACTCTGTGGCTCTTTGTGGAACCTCTGTGGAACTTCGTGAAAATACAAAACAATGACACCAAGAACCACAAAGAAGCACAAAGTTACACGAAGGATTCTTAAATTTAAAAAAATAATAAATACTCCGTGGTTCTTCGTGATTTCTCAGTGGAACTTCGTGAAAATAAATAAAAGGAATATAATATGGCTCATCACCACGAACACCCAGCGCCAACCTCGGGAGGGCGTTTGCTTATTACATTAATGTTAAATCTGATTATTACCGCTGCCGAAATTATCGGCGGCCTGATTTCCGGTAGTTTATCGCTTATCTCGGACGCTCTGCATAATTTCAGTGACGGCATTGCCGTGGTGATTAGTTACATTGCCATCCGCTTAAACCAAAGAGCTAAAAGTCCGCAATACACATTCGGTTTAAAACGCGCCCAAATCATTGCCGCCATCATTAATGCCGGTGTGCTGGTCGTCATCAGCTTCTATTTATTTATCGAATCCTACCAGCGCTTTGTTTCACCGGAACCTATCGAAGCAAAGTTAATGATTATCGTGGCCGTAATCGGCCTGCTGGCAAATACCCTGGGAACCTTGTTGCTGCGTGCCGGCGCCAAAGACAACATGAATATCCGTTCCGCTTATCTGCACCTGCTCAGCGACGCGGTTTCCAGTGTGGGTGTTATTTTGGGGGGTATCGCCATTTATTTCTGGAATGTCTATTGGGTAGACCCTCTGCTAACGGCATTAATCTCGCTTTATATTTTACGGGAGAGTTACCATATTCTAAAAGAGGCTACGAATATTGTGCTGATGGCCAGTCCGGAAAATATTTCTATTGAAGAGATAAGTGAAAAATTAAATAGCATCGACGGAATCAACAATATTCACCACGTTCATTTATGGCAGATGGATGAGCACGATATTCACTTCGAAGCGCATGTAGATATTGTTGACCGCAAGGTGAGTGAAACGACTTCTTTATTAAAAGAGATCGAAGAGTTACTGCATGAGGCCTTTGAAATTAACCACATAACCATTCAGTTCGAATGCGACGCCTGCGATGTAAAGGATTTGTTGCACAAGTAAAGGAATGGGTTATTTGGAACACCGGAACTAAAAAACACCGTCGTCATTGCGAATTCTGCTTTAGCTGGATGAAGCAATCCCTTAGGGGATCACTTCGCTCGTTCCTCACTCGTGATGACGGCAAAACCGTCATTGCGAGGAACGAAGTGACGAAGCAAACCCCTGAGTTAGCGCCTCATTGCGAGTCCTATGCGCCAAATGAGAAAGATACGAATACGCGGGCGATGCAATCCCTCAGGGGATCACTTCACTCCTCTGTCGTTCGTGATGACGGGCACGTTCGCTTGATTTAATTTATACAAATAGATGGAAAGGACCAGGAATGATCATTAAAGTATTAGGAACCGGCTGTAGTAAATGTAAACTGCTGACCAAACGTTTAGAAGAAATAAAACAAAAACACCAGTTAAATTTTGAGCTGGAAAGTGTAACACAATTAGACAACATCATGGCTTACGGCGTTATGATGACCCCGGGACTGGTAATCAATGAAAAGCTGAAAGCCGTTGGAAAAGTTCCGGCAGAAAAGCAAATATTAACCTGGATCCAGGAGGCCTGATTGTATGCGACACCTTCGTATTTTTATTGTTCTATTAGCGCTGCTGTTCGCCGGTTTGTTTGTCTTCGCCTGCTCTTCTGAGCCCCAAAAGGAAGAACGGCAGCAAGAGAAATCAAACGTTCATAATGTGACGACTGCAAAAATCACTTTTATTGAATTGGGTTCGGTAAAATGTGTGCCCTGCCGCCAGATGCAGCCGGTAATGAAGGCGATCGAAGAAAAATTTGCCGGACAGGTAAAGGTGATTTTTTACGATGTATGGCAGAAGGATCAAAATCACTTTGCCTATGATTATCATATCAATTTAATTCCCACACAGGTGTTTTTAAACGCGCAGGGAAAGGAAATTTTTCGTCACGAAGGATTTTTCCCTGAAGAAAAAATTACGGAATTTCTAATAAAGCAGGGTTTACAACCCTTGCAATCCGGAGCGCTGTAATGATAGAACAACTTTTTAGCGCATTAACAAACGCCATGAGCGGCAGCTATTCTATAGCGCTGTTGGCCGCCTTTGGCTGGGGAATTTTAAGTATTCTGCTAAGCCCGTGTCATCTGTCCAGTATTCCGCTCATCATTGGCTATATTAGTTCCCAAAACGAAGTAAACGGTAAAAAATCATTTTCACTTTCGTTTGTTTTTGCTTTCGGAATTCTGATAACCATTGCTCTGGTGGGTATTGTTACAGCAGCCCTCGGGCGGATGATCGGCGATGTGGGCGTTTGGGGGAATTATGTTGTAGCCGCCATTTTCTTTATCGTTGGCTTGTATCTAATGGACATCCTGCCGCTGAACTGGGCCGGCCTGCACATGCAGCGATTTGCCAAAAGTGGCTGGCAGGGGGCGCTGCTTCTGGGGCTGGTTTTTGGGATTGGCCTGGGCCCGTGCACCTTTGCCTACATGGCGCCGGTTTTGGGGATTGTTTTTAAAATTGGTAGCAGTCATCTCTTTTTTGCCGGAATGCTTGTGCTGGCCTTTGGGCTGGGGCATAACACGGTAATTGTGATTGCCGGCAGCTTAACGCATCTTGTTCAGCGCTATTTAAACTGGACGGAAGAATCGAAAGCAAGTATGTATCTGCGTCGTTCTATGGGATCGTTGGTTCTGCTTGGCGGCGTTTATTTTATTTATACCACGTTTTAAATAGTTAAGGACAGATTCCCCCTTGTGAATCTTAGTGTATTTGTAGTGGCTCTAAGTGAAAAGATGATTAACTATCAACCCGGAGATTAAAAGAAATATGGCAAGCTGTACCTGTAATCAACCACAACCGTTCGAAGTTTTGGTTAACAACGAAAAACGAATTATTTACGGTTTGGATGTAATTGTTTTTTTAACCACTACTCATAAACCGGCAGGCGAAGAGCAGGCTAAAGTCCTATTATGGGAACATGCTTTACAATACAATCAATGGCCAAAATCCGAAGAGAAAACATACAAAACAGCGCTCTATGACGCCTATCTGGATATGAAACATATATTTGAAAAATATATTTAATGTAAAGGAAAATGAATCATGGAAATACGAGTTATTTTAAACGGCGAATTAAAAACCTGCTGCTCGGCCTACCCCACCGAACAGGTTCAATCCATTTTAAGCGGCTGGTTTGCCGGCAGCGATGCAGTTAAACCGATTGTAGTGGATATAAAAAAAGAAGAATGGGAAGCAGACGATCGTTTTGTACTGGCGTACAAATACTTTGGCAACAATGTGTTTCCCCTGATCTATGTGGGTAATAAACTCATAGCCATTGGGAATTTACCTTCCAGAGATCAGTTGTGGATGCTGGCCACAACCGAAACCGAGGATGAAATCACACTTAAAGATATTGAAGAAGCAGCTCAAAATCAGGGACTAACAGAAACGAAAAACGAACAATGAGGAGGCAAATAAATATGGATTTTGGAAGCTATTTAAAAACATTTGACTACCAGGAACGACTGGATATGAAAATAAACATCAGGACCTTACTTTCTTTATATAAAGAAGGGAAAGTTCAGCTCATTGACATCCGTTTCCCGGAAGAAGTGAAAACCTGGAATTTAGGTTTTGTTAAAAATATTCCTTTAAACGAATTGCCCGATCGTCTCGACGAAATCGATAAAGACAAAATAATTGTGGCTATGTGTCCGCATTACGACCGCGCCTGTATGGCCCGCCATTATTTAACCCTGCAGGGTTATCGTAGCAAATACCTGGTGGAAGGTATGCTGGGGCTGGTGGATTATCTTCGTGGCGATAAGGCACGGGATTTTGCAATTTCCAATGAAATCTGAGAGATTCTATCCGAGCCCGGAAGAAGATAAAAATTGGTTACCAACGATATAAATCATAAGAAAATTTAAACATAATGCCGATTTTCTGTTGATCAATTTTGGGCATTGAAAAAGAAAAGAATTCTGTACCAATCCCCATCTTTCCAGTTAAAATATGTTCATATCCCAGCGCAAAATAGTAACACTGGTACCATTGACTGGCATCTACCGTGTTTCCAAATGCGGTCAGATTGGAGTGCACCCGGGAAGCTCCAATACCACCGGACAGTTCCACCTTCCAAAGATGCATTCGGGATATAAAAATTATCGGGATTCCTGTTAAGCCGGCATGGAAATCCGTGGTACCAAATTCATTTGAGATATTTTTTTTCTCTTCCTTTTCAAGATTAAGGAAAGCCGTACCAAGCCCGAGGTCGAGCAGATGGTTTGGTTCCCACAGGATGCGCAGGACAGGGGTAAAAGAAAAATTATCCACTGTATTTCCCGTGGAATGAATACGGACGGAGGGACCAGCGGAAACTTCCACAGCTATGGCAAAGGTTGAATCTGTTGTTGACATAGTTTGATTTTGCGCCGTGGCCGGTTTTTCTACCAGAAACAAAACGAATAAAAAAAGCGCGAGGAAACTATTTCTGAATATAAAATTCATAAGCCACCAATGCCGGATAATTGGTTATTATGCCATCGAAATCAGCATTTTTTATAAATGATTTGATAAGTACCTTATCGTCCAGGGTCCAGACGAAGGCCCGTTTGCCCAACGCATGTATTTCATCCGTCTCTTTCTTTAAAAAACCGAGAGACCAGCGCGGCGCCCAAACCAAGGAAGCGGTTTCCTGTACATCCGGGATGCCTAATTCACATAAGCTGGGTATGTTTGCATAATCTTCTAACGAAAGAAAACCGTGTAACACATCGTCATTTGGAATACCGATTAATATTTCCAAATCCCGCCCCAGGTCCTTTGCCAGTGCAAGATATTTTTCCTGCAGTGGCAAAATTTCTTTCAGAACAGCCGCCTCTTTCACATCCAGCCAGACAAGTTTTAGGGAGGTGTTTTCTACTACCGCCCGCAGTGCTTCGTCGAGGGACGGAATCCGTTCACCCTGAATTAACGTGCAAAAAGTTCTGAGCTGGGCAAAGGAATAATCAGAAATTGCCCCGATAAAATAATCCTCGTTTACAAGACGTTTATTCATATATTTATCATGAAATAAAACGGGTATCTTATCGCTCGTTATCTGTACGTCCAGCTCTACCGCATTGGCGCCTAAGTTTTCCGCGTACTCAATCATTCCAACAGAATTTTCAGAATGCGGCAGCCGATCCGCTGTGCGTCCACCCCCGCGGTGAGCAATAATCCAAAAATCTTTGCTGCCCGATGGAAGAGGACGCTCAAATTGCAGGGTTAGATTCATATTTGGTTTATTACTGTCAAAACCATAGTGACCGCTTATTTTTAGAACAGACGGCTGCAGGCCCCGTAAAAGAGAATCGGCGCAGGCCTCAGGAAGAAGTGAGAGGGTAACCAGCCCTGTTTTACTACTGACGGCAGCCCGCCAGTATCCTTCAAATACAACCGCCGAATCTTTAATTCCACTGTGCAGGATTAGGTAGGAAGCTTCTTTTTCGGTAAAAACGGATAAACGGTCTTCATTCCATTTTAAAACTACTTCTTCCCCGAAATCACTGCTACCCTGAACAACTGAGTAAATACCTTCCATTTTTGCTTTGACTGTTTCGGGAACGGCATCCGCATTTTCCAGCAGGCTGGTTCCTTTGTTGACAGGAATTGGAACCGTGGGCAGGCCTGTGTCGCAACCTGACAGTAGAAATAAAATCAGAATTAGTGCGATCATTTTCATAATATGAATCCAAATGAGAATTCGGGATAAAAAAGATATTCATCAATTGCCGAATAGGTCAGCCAGGATTGGTAATTAAATTTTGCATAAATCAGTTTTACACCGAGAACGACCCAGTGTTCATTCCACAACGGCTGTTCGATATTAAATTGAAAATTATAAGCCGAAAAGTACTGATAAAATTCACCAAGCAGCATATCTTCGGACAAGGTTTTAAGGTAGCTGTTCTGTACTTCAATCCGGGCCGTGATCATAAAATCTCTGACATCGTAACCGATAGAAAGAAACGGGCTGGCCAGAACGCCCATTGATTTCAGATGAATGCCATCAAGCTGTAAATGTCCGAACCAAACCGAAGTGTTTTCACCAAGGGCTAACGAAACAGCGTTGTTAAGCATGTTCCATTGAAATCCAACCGAACCATTGTTGGCGAGATAGTTGGTATAAAACTGGATATTCATTGAAACATTTTTTATCAGGCCCACCCTAAAATCACTCGTAACCATAGGGAATGTATTTATCTCGTCATCCACTACAGCAGACGGAAGTTTGGTAACACTTAAACCCAGTACCGCTTTGTATTGCCAGGAAGTATAGGCTTTTGGATAATAAAAATAGGAAGGTTCTGCCTCCGATGCCGGCTGGCCATTTACGGTGTATAGCGCGAGTATTGTAAAAAGAATGGTTTTGTAAATTTTCATATAAAATCCGTTGCTTGTCGTAATTTTAAAAAAAACCTGGAAATATAAAAAAATTCTTAGAATTGTTGGGGAATGCAAGATTGGCTGACATCGGTAAAGCAAACGATCCATACAGGAACCACTATTTTATATAAAGAAGACCCGAAACGAATAATTTTAAGCCTAAGGAATTAATCCGTACGTTCAGATCCATCTTCTTCGATTCATCCATTAGTGATACCCTGGCTATCTGGAGTGTATTTAATGAAGGGAGCATCAGCGAGGAGGAAGAGCATTTCCGAAAACAGCGCCTGAGGCGGATTCTGTTGGAAAAGGACAATAATTCGCTCTGTTAACCCGGAAGAATTTTAAAATACTTTTACTTCGAAATACTTCTTGGGATGCTTCTTAATATCAAGAATCAGGGAGTCAAGGTGCTCAACGGCACGATCCATATTATTGTAGAGCGAATCGTTTTTCACCAGTTTGCCTAAAGTTCCTTGACCCTTATTCAATCCGGCCAGAATGGAATCAAGCCGGGTGGAGACAAAGCGTAAATCTTGCAGTGTTTTACTGATATTGCCGGCATTCCGGGACAGGGTATCCAAAACCCTATGGATTGGCTTTTTGTTTTGCTCCGTAATTTCTTTAAGATTAGCAGTTGCTTTTTTGAGATCACCGTTAATAAGTACATTTAAGCTTTCAGACGTTTTTTTCCACGAACTTAGCAAGTTATTGATATTTTGAATGGTCTCTTTACCGGAAAGTACATTTACATTTTTCAGGATACTGTCTACCTGCGCCTCTAATTGTTTCCCCTGTCCCATTAGTTCCGAAAGGCCCTTATCCGTTTCGCCATATACCGTGTCCCCAAAGCTTAGAAACTGAGTTGATGTTCCGGGAATAATTTCTACGGCCATTTCCCCAAGTAAACTTATGCTTTTAATGACAAAGCGGGAATCTTTAGGGAGTGGCGGCGCTTTTTCAATTTTCAATTGTATAGATATGCCCTTATCTTCAAATTTCGTATCCTGAATAGTTCCAACCGCCAATCCTTTATATAAAATTTCATCGCCAACGCTTAAACCGTTCGCGTTAGAGACAATCATATTCAGGTGTAATCCTTTTACGAGGAAGTTGGACTTCCCTAACCATAAAATAGTAAAAATTACAATAAGAGTGGCGATGGTTACCGATAAGCCTATGGCAAATTCATTTCGTCTCATATTCATTTTATTTCTGCCTTTCCGTGAATAAACTGATTGAATACTTCATGATCCTGCCGCCATAAATCCTTTGCGTTACAGCTATGAACTATTTGCCCCTGATATAACATGGCAATACGGTTCGAAATCCGTTCCACTCCGGGAATATCATGGCTGATAATCAAAGAAGTCGTACCCAACCGGTTATTTAAATCAACGATTAAATCATTAATCATATTGGAGAGAACCGGATCCAGACCGGTAGTGGGTTCGTCATATAGTAGATACTTTGGCTGTGTGGCAATAGCCCGGGCAATGGCCACCCGTTTAACCATGCCACCGCTTAATTCTTCGGGATACTGATCCTGAATCGGCGGGAGTCCAACCATTTCTAAGCTGTCATGGATTCGTTTGTGGCGCTCTTCTTCAGTTAAATGCTTTTGAATTTTAAGAGCCAAATCAATGTTTTGGCCTACCGTCATGGAATCCCATAAAGCGCCTTCCTGAAATACCATGCTCATAATGGGTCGTACATGCTGATTGTACTGTTGTTCGCTATAATCCGTAATATCCTGATCATCTAAAATAATTTGGCCCTGGTCCGGAACGAGCAACCCGATAATCGTTTTAAGTAAAACCGACTTCCCTGTTCCGCTCATTCCGATTACACTCACAATTTCGTGGTCCGAAACAGTTAAGCTGACCCGATCTAAAATATTTTTACTGCCAAATGATTTCGATAATTTAATTATTTCTAACATCTTTTTTACCACACAAAAAATAAGATGGCCGAGATAATGTAATCCAGGGCTAAAATTTCCAATGATGACCAGACAACCGCATGGGTTGTAGCGGTTCCAACGCCTTTAGCGCCTCTATTTGAATTAATACCAAAAAACGAACCGAAGAGAATAATTACCTGACCAAATATAAGCGCCTTAATCAGGCTGGTATAGACATCCCGCTCATCAAACACATGGCGCATCCCTTTTATAAAACCTTCCCAGGTAAGATGAATCGTAAAATGGGATGATAAATACCCCGAAAAAATCCCGATAGCATCTGCGAATACCAGGAGCACGGGGATGGCAATCAAAGCGGCCACCATGCGTGGCATTACAAGGTATTCGATGGGGTCAATGGCCAAAACGCGAAGCGCATCAATTTGTTCTGTAACCTTCATAGCGCCAAGTTCTGACGCAATTCCGGAAGCGACCCGACCAGATAAGATCAAACCGATTATAATCGGCCCCATTTCCAACAAGATGGATCTCAGGATTAAGCCTCCTTCAATCCAGGCTGGTGTGGAAGCGCTCATTTGAGTACCAATTTGAACGCCAAGTGCCAATCCTAAAAAAATAGAAGTTAAACTTACAATGGGCAGAGAACGGCGACCGATATAGATAAATTGTTCAACGATTTGTTGTGAATATTGTGAAATTTTACGAAATGCCCACAGCGCTTCAAAAGCCATTATGGTAAGCTGGCCATAGCCCTGAAAAAAGCTAATCGTTAATTTCCCCACTTTTATTATTGTTTTTTTCAATCCAAACCTTTGCATTGTGCGTAATATACGAAATATAAGAACGAAATAATTTTTATTTTTACGCCGACAAGCTCAATTCTTTCAGCAGACGGTGAATTTCCATTAATGCTTCGTCCTGAATGGCTGTATGTTCCAATAATGCTTTGATCTCTTCTTCTGATTTTCTGTTAACAGCATAATCATTATGCGCTTCCAGGCGATCACGAATATCCTGACGGTTTTGACTCATCATGATAATAGGCGCTGCATAGGCCGCCTGCAACGACATCACTAAATTCATTAAAATAAACGGGTAAGGGTCCCAATGATAAAACCAGGCCACCAAATTTAACATAGCCCAAAAAGATAAAAAGACAGACTGAATGATGATAAATTTCCAAGACCCCATCATTCGCGCTAATTTATCAGCCATCCGATCACCAAAAGTTGACTGTTCCTTAACTACATCATTCACATTTCTGACCGGAGGGTGCGTATGTTTAAACGGTTCCGGAAAATGAAAAGCTGATTTATTCTGCATAATTCTACCCTCTCTTAAAATTCAGTGGGGTTTTTAATTCTTCTAATCTTTAGTTCACGCTGTGAAAATTTACGATAGAAATATTCTAAAAGGAAAGCAAATGCCGTTACAATCACAAGAACTATCAGCGTACCAGGCGCTTTTTGTGCTGTATAAATTGTCAACACACTTAAAGACAGTAAATCAGCTAAAATAGCAATCCAGATTATAACAGAACGCGCCTTTGTTTTATCTGTCACACGCAAATGCGCAACATTCACCGAACCATAAATAATTAAGAAAACGGCACTACCTAGCATGGCAATACGATCCAAAGGCAAAAGGTTTAAAAAGAGAATCACAAATCCACTGGTAATTATTAAACCTTCCCTGGCATTATGGAATACTTTACGATTAAATATTTTGGGTAGTTCACCATCACGGGCGATCATATAACTTACATTACTACCGCCATACAGTGTGGCATTTATAGCCGAAGCTGTTGAGAGTAATGCGGTTATTACAATGATTACAAAACCTATCTTCCCCAAGAAAGGAACGGCTGCTTTGGCAAGGGCATAATCCTTTGCAGCAACAATATCCTTAATCGGTAAATGCCCCACCACATTCATAGAAACAGTAAAGTAGATTAGTATGACAAGTAAAACACTAAAGTAAAGAGCCCGCGGAAGTGTTCGTCTCGGATTTTTCATATCTTCGGCAGTATTGGTAATTAAGCCGAATCCTTCATAGGCGATAAAAATTAAAGCGGCGCCAAAAAGTATATTAGAATCATGCGGCCATTGTGCTATTGAAAGCAGTTCCGGTTTTACAGAAAAATAACCGATAATGGCAAACAACGCCAAAACCGACATTTTGATGACTTCGTTTACCGATTCAAATGCGGCCACTGCTTTTGATCCGATAAATTCCACCAGTGTAAAAAGAACCACAATCACCGTGCCCCAAATGGCAATCCAAACAGAGGATGTACTTTCCGACATAAAGGTTAGTGCGTAACCTCCAAAGGCACGGGCATAAAGCGCTAACGCAAAAACATAGCCAATCCATAGCAAAATGTTCAAACCGCCGCTAAGAACATTGCTGCCAAAACCACGCACTAAAAACTCAACCGGGCCTCCGGCGGATGGATATGTAACACCTAATTTGGCGTACGAATACGTATTAAGCAGCGCTACCACGCCGGCAAGAATAAAAGAAATATAAAGTGCGTTTCCGGCAATTTCGGAAGCGGCTCCCAGAATAGAAAAGATACCGGCGCCCACCATTCCGCCCACACCAATTGAAATGGCCGCCCACAGACCCATGGTTCTTTTTGGCTTTAGCTCACCCATAGTCTTACTTTCTATAAATTCTAAGTTTAAATTACAATTAACTAAACCGCCTTAGTGAAACGCCGTATGGCTGGGATAATTCCGGATATTTGTAAAGATATAAAATAATGATGAAAATAACTATTGAATATACAGTTATCATAGGGAAAACATTCAATCCTTTTAATGAATCGGAATACTTCCCTTGAGACCTCGGAGGACAATGACGACGATTTAGAAGGATATTCAGCTCTGTCTTGATCTATCCCCATATCGATAGCACACATTTCAACAAAACAACCCCCTTACCCCCTTTTTAAAGGGGGAATTGTATGTGTCAAGTCCTAAATAAACTTTACAGTTGTCGTAGTAGTTTTTCTTCTTTCTTTTTTTGCTTCTTTTTTTCTTTCTTCTTTTTGTGGATATGTGGAT
>JANTHG010000083.1 GCA_024762535.1 Calditrichaceae bacterium | reverse complement strand
GAAAGTAGCCAAAATTTTGCAGGAATCTATGGGTGACCGCATGGCAGAATCCGATTTACTGCCGAACCTCTTAGATGACGGCCGTTTGGGCAAGAAAAACGGCAAAGGCTTCTATCGTTACAAAGACCGCAAAAAAGAAGACGACCCGGCTATTGACGGTTACATTCATATTAAAGAAAAAGTGATTTTGGACAAGCAGGAAATTATTCAGCGTACCGTGTATCCAATGATTAACGAAGCGGCCCGATGTTTAGACGAAGGCATTGCCCGCTCGGCGCGGGATGTGGACCTTGGCATGATTTTCGGAACCGGATTCGCACCCTTCCGCGGCGGATTACTGCGTTTCGCCGACGCAGAAGGCCTGGATAAAATCGTAGATATTTTAAATGAATACGCTCAAACGTACGGGAGCCGTTTTACGCCATCCGAAAGTTTGATTAACATTCAAAAAGCCGGTAACGGTTTTTATCATTCCTAATCAGGGAGTATGATATGGCAAAAGAAAATTTACCCAGTTTTTCCAAAGGTATGTTCAGCGGCGTCATCCTCGATGAGTTGGTGTTTCCCTATCCTAAAATGAAAGAGGAAGAAGCGGAAGACCTGAAGATGATGCAGGACAGTTTCCGCAAGTTCGCGGAAGACCATATTGACGGCCAGAAGATTGACGAAGAAGAAAAATATCCGGATGGGCTTATAGACCAGCTAAAAGAACTCGGTTTTATGGGGCTGAGTGTACCGGAAGA
The DNA here is from genome assembly GCA_024762535.1 of Calditrichaceae bacterium. GTDB lineage: Bacteria > Calditrichota > Calditrichia > Calditrichales > Calditrichaceae > JANTHG01. Next base: position 12,065 of record JANTHG010000083.1, on the reverse strand, counting down.
ATATGACGGTTTCGGACTTTCGGCCACGGCCTACACCAAAATGTTCGAACTCTTCGGGGGTATCAATCCTTCCGTCGCCATTACCCTCGGTGCCCACCAGTCCATTGGGTACAAAGGTTTGGTTTTATACGGCAACGAAGAACAAAAGAAAAAATACCTGCCCAAACTGGCCAGTGGTGAAATGCTGGCTGCCTATTGCTTAACCGAACCCGGCGCCGGCTCCGATGCGGCTGGCATTAAAACCAAAGCGGTACGGGACGAAGAGAACGGCGTCTATATTTTAAATGGCAGCAAAATCTGGATTACCAATGGCGGCGTAGCTGATTTCTTTACGGTCTTCGCCAAAGAGGAAATGCCCGATAAAGACGGCAAAATGACGGAGAAAATCAGCGCCTTTCTGGTAACCCGCGATATGGGCGGCATTACCTCCGGAAAAGAAGAACATAAACTGGGTCTCAAAGGTTCTTCTACGACCGAAGTCTTTTTTGAAGATGTGAAAGTACCGTTTGAAAATTTACTGGGCGAACGGGGCAAAGGTTTTAAAATTGCTATGAATGTGCTGAACAACGGTCGCCTCGGTTTGGCGGGTGGCTCCATTGGCGCCTTAAAAGTGGTGATGAAAGAGGCTATCGCCCACATCCGGCAGCGTAAACAATTCCGCAAAACCCTGTCTGAGTTTGAAATGATTAAGGAAAAAGTGGCCCAAATGACAGTAGATTTGTTTGCCACGGAAAGCATGATTTATTTAACCAGCGGACTGGTGGATCGCGGCGATGTGGATTATTCCTTAGAATCGGCCATGTGTAAAATTCGCGCGACCGAAGTAACCTGGCACGGGGTGAATGAATGTTTGCAAATGGTTGGCGGATTGGGATTTATGAAAGAATATCCCTACCAACGCTATCTGCGTGACGGACGTGTAAATATGATTTTTGAAGGCACCAATGAAATTTTACGTATGTTTACCGCTTTGGCCGGTATGCACGAACGGGGCCAGTATTTGCGAAAAATCGGCACGGCGCTCAAAGGCCCGATTAAAGGCTTTGGCGTATTAACCGACTATGCGACCCAGTGGCTGAAAGGTCGTGTAAGCACCGAGCGTATCCGCGACGTTCATCCGGAACTGGCAGCCGCCAAGGTGCAATTTGAAACCTGGGCCAAAAACATGCATTTTTCTGCGGAACGCGCCTTGATTCATGTTGGTAAAAATATTATCTACCGTGAGATGATTCAGGAACGGTTGGCAAATGCAGCGATTGATTTGTATGCGATGATTGCCACCATTTCACGCGTGGATACGATGATTACTGAAAAAGGGGCCGAAAACTGTTCGGTGGAAATTAAATTGTGCAACACCTTTGCCGACCAGGCCTGGCGCAGGGTTCGCCGGAATTTGCTGATGGTCGATTCCAACAACGACCGTGAAATGCGTGAAATTGCCGATTTTATTGTTGATCAAGAAAAATATCCATTTGAAACAATATAACATAAGGAGGGTGCAGTGAATATAGCTGTATGTGTCAAACAAACGCCGGATACGGAAACCCGTGTTAAGTTAACGGATGACCAAAAGGCTGTTAATGAAAGCGATATTAATTTTATTCTCAATCCGTATGATGAATTTGCCGTAGAAGAAGCCCTGAAGCTTCGTGAAACAAACGGCGGGGAAGTTACCATTATCTCACTGGGACCGGACAGGGTAAAATCCGCTATCCGTTCCGCTTTAGCAATGGGTGCGGATAAGGCCATCCATTTAGTGGCGGATAAAAATCCATCGGACCCGAACGCCGTTGCCGGCGCATTGGCCGAAGAATTGAAAACGGGTAACTACGACCTGATTTTACTCGGAAAACAGGCCATTGATGACGACCATGCCCAGTTGCCTTCGCTTTTGGGTGAGAAGCTCGGCCTGCCTGCCGTAACCGTAGTGGTTAAATTGGATATTAACGGCGACCAGGTTACTGCCGAGCGGGAAATCGACGGCGCGCACGAAATCGTTACCTGCAATTTGCCGGCTGTGATCGGCGCGCAGCGCGGCCTGAACGAACCGCGTTATGCTTCTTTAAAAGGAATTATGAAAGCCAAAAAAATTCCCATTGAAGAAAAACCGGCTGCTCTTGCTGCCGACCAGTTAGAAATTGAAAGTTTCAACTATCCGCCGGAAAAGAGCGCAGGTAAAATTGTAGGCGACAGTGCGGATGCGGTACCGGAGTTATTACGTTTATTGCATGAAGAAGCAAAAGTTATCTGAGTAAATCAATGGGATAAAATCAGGAGTAAAAACTATGAAAATCTTAATATATGCGGAGCACAGAGAAGGGGCGCTTCGGAAAATTACCTTCGAAAATATTACCCTGGCCAAGCAATTGGGTGTGCCGTTTGAAGTAGCGGTAATTGGTTCGGAAGTCGGGAATCTACAGGAAGAATTGGGTAAATACGGCGCGGAAAAAGTAGTGTTCTATCAGAACGCGGACTTAGCGACCTACTCGCCCGATGCTTATGCCGCTGTTCTGGCGGAAGCGGTAAAAAAGCAGGGGGCAGATGTGCTGCTGATGGGCGCTACCTCTACCGGTAAAGATTTAGGCCCGCGGGCGGCATCGTTGTTAAATGCGGCTATGGCAACGGATTGTACCAAAGTGGAATTAGACGGCGACGATTTAAAAATTACCCGGCCCATGTACGCCGGTAAGGTACTGGCGAATATTCGCTTAAGTTCTGCTGTAAAAGTGGTTACTGTGCGTCCTAATGTGTACAGCGCGGCAGAAGCGCCTGCTACAGCGGCTGTGGATACGGAATCCGTGGATGCGCCCGGATTCAAAGCGATGGTCAAAGAAATCGTTTCCGGCGCTCAGGGGAAACTGGATGTAACCGAAGCGGATATCATTGTTTCAGGCGGCCGTGGCATGAAGGGCCCGGAAAACTGGCACCTCATCGAAGGGTTGGCCGAACTACTGGGCGCCGCTACCGGTGCCTCCCGCGCTGCAGTGGATGCGGGCTGGCGGCCGCATGACGAACAAGTGGGCCAAACCGGTAAAACGGTGTCACCGAGCTTGTATGTGGCGGTTGGTATTTCCGGCGCTATTCAGCACCTGGCCGGCATGTCCTCTTCCAAATATATTGTGGCGATTAACAAAGACCCGGATGCGCCGATTTTTAAACTGGCGGATTATGGCATTGTAGCCGATTTGTTTGATGTGGTGCCGCGGATGATTGAAGAGTTGAAAGCATAGAAAAAAGAAAAGGGTGAAGCCGTTTTAGGCTTCGCCCTTTTTATGTTTTAACGTTAAAGATCGTTTCCTGCTAATCCAGTTTGAGCTCCACTTCGCTGCACATAATGGATTCGGAGAGATTGCTTTTCTTGATTTGCAAATACAAATCCATAATACCTTCAAAATCACCGTTTAAACGGCCTTTGGCGCGCATAGTGTAAGAATGGAGCGGCGCGTAAGCTTCGACTCCTTCTCCTTCTTCGTCCTTTTCTTCGTATGGGAAATAATCTTCCAGGGTAACGCCTTCGGGCAAGTTGGCCAGCATGTGGTTGGCGACTTCTGCATATTCTTTATTGTAAAATTCATAGGCAAACGTGAAACTGGCTGATTTGACCGGCTTAACGGATTTGATTTTGTTGTCTGTTACCTTTGTGTAGAGCTCTGCTGCTTTTTTAAAGGACTCTACGAGACTGTCTTCCAAACAAAAATGTACATAATTATCCAGCTCGAAAAATTCTTTTAACATTTCGGAAAAGGTTGAACGCCGAATACCTGATTTGCGATGCAGGAAATATTTGGATTCCGGTTTGGTTTGGGAAAGAAACCCTAGCAGAAATCCTTTGGCCAGCATAAAATTGCCTTCTATTACGATTTCGGAATACTTGTTACTCATAGATGCGCCTCCTGAATGATATCTGAAATAGTTTTATTCTTTATGTAATGTATTACCTTTGTTCCGCATGGCCAGTTTCGCCTGAATCATGTCGCCGTGTTCCAGACCTAGCAGCGTTGTAATTTTACGAATCAGGGCGTCTTCGTATTTGTCCACCCGGCCGTCCGCAAAAATTAGCAGCCACAGCATTTCCAAAATCCGAATGCGTTCCTCGCGCGAGTACGCTTCTTTAAGCAGATTGGTGAAGCGGTAAATATCGTGCGCTTCGGAGCGTTTGTGTTTCGCTTCCTGCAGTAAACGGTCCACCTGAGCGGCTTCCAGAGAAAATAGGGTTTGCAGGGAATGTGTTATTTCCCGCTCTTCCTGCGGGTCGATTTCAAAATCGGCAAAGGCCATTTCCAAAAAGAGTACGGCTGTGGCAATACGTATTTTTGCTTCCTGCTCTTCAGTAGATTTATCGGAAGCAGGTTGAAGTTGTTCTTTAAAGAATTTTTCCAGACGTTGTAACATTGCTGCCTTTAACGATTATTTAATTGAGCTAAGATAAAAAATATTTTGTATAAAATAAATGATTATTCCTGAATTGTTGCATATAACAGGTCTGCGTAGGCTTCGGGAACAAACTGTTCTTCTTGTATTCCAAAATAATCTATCAGCCAGTCCAGTGTTTGACGCGAAGCGCTGCGTTCCGATTCATGCCGAACCACTGCCTCAAACTCAACAAAATCACCGAGGTTTTCAACCTGGTCCAAATGAATGCGAACGTTTTTATATATGTAAACTGAGCGAATCTTCTTTACCACAATGCGAACGCCAAACATTTCGGTTAAGATGCGTATGGTAACGGAAACATCATTTACAGGCAGTAAGCTGTAATCAGATTGTTTGGGTCCGGGCTGATTTTTTCGCAGATACGGAATTAAAACAGCGCCGCCCGGTTCGGATTCCCGCAGTTTTAACCGGCCTTTTGGCGTTACAAAAAACGTATCGGTCTGCCGGCGTTCGCCTTCGGAAGAATGGGGCAGGGCAAGCGTCTTGTCCCGGAAACGTTCTAAGTGCAGGCAGCGTGCTTTCAATTCGATATTAAAGGACATGGGTTACCCAAAAGGCCGGCGCCCTTTATTGAATCCGTCCGGGATAGGCCTTTAAACCTTCCGCCAGAATATGCATAGCCTTACGAATGTCTTCCACATTCAGCACATAGGCAATGCGCACTTCATCTTTACCCAGTCCGGGAGTGGAATAAAATCCGTTAGCCGGCGCGACCATCACAGTTTCGTTGTTTACATCAAAATCGGTGAGCAGCCATCGGGCAAAGGCGTCAGCGTCTTTTACAGGCAATTTAACAACCAGGTAAAATGCGCCTTTAGGCATGGGCACCACAACGCCGGGCATCTCTTTTAAAGCGGCTACCATTACATTACGACGTTCCACATATTCATTAATAACTTCATCAAAATAAGACTGCGGCGTATCGATGCCAGCTTCCGTGCCGATTTGTTCAATGGTGGGCGGGCAGAGACGGGCCATACCGAATTTAAGCGCGGCGTTGATTACCGAACGGTTTTTAGTTACAATCATCCCAATACGCGCGCCGCAGGCGGAATAGCGTTTGGACACGCTGTCGAGCATAATGGTGCGGTCGTCAATGCCTTCGAGGTGCATAACCGAGGTGTGGGTTTCACCGTCATACAAGAATTCGCGGTACACTTCATCGGAAAGCAAAAAGAGGTCATGCCTTTGAGCGATATCGCGCAGCGCCAGCATTTCCTTTTTGGAATACACATAACCGGTTGGGTTATTGGGGTTGCAAATCATGATGGCGCGGGTTTTGTCCGTTATCTTTTCTTTGAGCGAAGCAATGGGCGGGAGCTGAAAATTATCCTCGATTCCGGAGGTTATGGGAACAATGTTCACACCCGCTTCTAAAGCGAAACCGTTGTAATTGGTGTAAAAGGGTTCCGGAATGATGACTTCATCACCCGGGTCGCAAATAGCCATCAGCGTAAAAATAATTGCTTCACTACCGCCGGTGGTAATCAAAATATCTTCGTAATCCACATCAATATCAAAGCGTTGGTAATATTCCACCATCTTTTTACGAAGCGAGGTCAGGCCTGCCGACGGGCCGTATTCCAACACAGGCATGTCTAAGTTTTTAATGGGATTCATAAATGAATCGGGTGTTTTAATATCCGGTTGGCCGATATTTAAATGGTACACATGTTTGCCGGCCGCCTTGGCCTGATCGGCAAAGGGAACCAGCTTACGGATGGGCGAGGAGGGCATGGCTTGCCCGCGTTGTGAAAGCGATTTCATACTTCTATCCTTTATCAAAATAAATCTTAAATTCAAAGACAAAAGTTACAACAATTAAACTATTAATTCAAATGTCCGAGTAGAGATAAGCTGTGAGAAAAACAGTGCGAGAAGGAGAAAGAATTTCTGTTAAAAAAAAGAAATTCTCTGTCTTTTTAGTTGATTTTTATGTAGATTATCTATTCCATAAATGAAAAAACAGTTAAGTTTTTTGCTTAACGAAAATGCAGAGCAGAAACTTCATATAGAAAATAGCGGAAGGAGTTTTTTATGGCACGCAAAATGGTCACCATAGATGGTAATGAAGCGGCAGCGTATGTTGCCCACAAAATCAATGAAGTCATTGCCATTTATCCAATCACACCTTCTTCTCCCATGGGCGAGCATTCGGATGAATATTCGGCTAAAGGCGAGAAAAATATCTGGGGAACAATTCCCAGTGTAACAGAGATGCAGAGCGAAGGCGGCGCTTCTGGCGCGGTACACGGCGCTTTGCAGGCCGGCGCTTTAACCACTACTTTTACAGCGTCTCAGGGACTTCTGTTAATGATTCCCAACATGTATAAGATAGCCGGCGAGTTAACATCTACCGTATTTCATGTGTCCGCCCGTTCCATTGCGGCGCAGGCCCTTTCCATTTTTGGCGACCATTCCGATGTGATGGCCGTTCGTTCCACCGGGTTTGGCATGTTGGCCAGTAACTCGGTACAGGAAGTTATGGATTTTGCCTTAATTTCGCAGGCGGCTACCTTAGAAGCACGTGTTCCGTTTGTGCACTTTTTTGACGGTTTTCGTACATCGCACGAAGTGATGAAAGTGGAACAACTGACCCGCGACGACATGAAAGCCATGATTGATGATGATTTGGTTATTGCGCATCGTAAACGCGGATTGAATCCCGAACATCCGGTATTACGCGGAACCGCACAGAATCCGGATGTATTTTTTCAGGGACGTGAAACGGTAAATCCCTACTATGAAAAAACACCGGCCATTGTTCAGAAAGCAATGGACAAATTTGCCAAAATCGTTGGCCGTGAATATCACCTGTTTGATTATGTAGGCCATCCCGAAGCGGAACGTGTTATTGTGCTCATGGGTTCCGGCGCCGAAGCGGTCCGTGATACTGTTGAGTATTTATCGGCCAAAGGTGAAAAAGTCGGTGCCGTCATAGTTCGTTTGTATCGTCCGTTCTCCATGAAGGATTTTGTGGCAGCGTTCCCGAAAACAACCAAAGCTGTTGCTGTATTGGATCGCACCAAAGAACCGGGCTCAGCCGGTGAACCCTTGTACCAGGATGCGGTTACCGCTTTTACCGAAATGGTAACTGAAGGCAAGCTGCCTTTTAACTTCCCCAAGGTGATTGGCGGACGTTACGGCTTATCTTCCAAAGAATTCACTCCGGGTATGATTAAAGCGGTTCTCGATGAACTGACAAAAGAGGCACCTAAAAATCATTTCACCATCGGTATTCATGATGATGTAAGTCATACCAGTCTGGAATGGGATAAGTCGTTCATCATCGAAGGCGATGATGTTGTTCGTGGTATGTTCTTTGGATTAGGTTCCGACGGAACGGTTGGCGCCAACAAGAATTCCATCAAAATTATTGGTGAAGGTACCGAAAATTATGCCCAGGGCTATTTTGTGTACGATTCCAAAAAGTCTGGTTCCGTTACCACGTCCCATCTGCGTTTTGGGAAAAATCCGATTCATTCTACCTACTTAATCGAAAAAGCCAACTTTTTAGCCTGCCATCAGTTTGTTTTTCTGGAACACATTGACATGCTGGAAAACGCGGCCGAAGGCGCTACCTTTTTATTGAACGCGCCCTATCCCAAAGATGAAGTTTGGAATAAACTGACCAAAGATGCTCAACAGCAGATTATTGATAAAAAACTTAAATTTTATGTGATTGATGCTTACAGCGTTGCCAAAAAGACCGGCATGGGTGCACGCATTAATACCATTATGCAAACCTGTTTCTTTGCCATTTCCGGTGTGCTGCCCAAAGATGAAGCAATCCAGAAAATTAAGGATGCCATCAAGAAAACCTACGGCAAAAAAGGTGATAAAATTGTTCAGATGAACTTCAACGCTGTGGATCAGACCCTGGAAAATCTTTACGAAGTTGAAGTGCCTAATCAGGTAACAAGCCAAATCGAAATGGTTCATCCGGTTCCGGAACACGCACCGGATTTTGTTCAGGATGTTACGGCTACGCTGATTGCGGGTAAAGGGGATGATTTGCCGGTAAGCAAAATGCCTGCTGATGGTACCTGGCCAACAGGAACAACTCAATACGAAAAACGTAATGTGGGTTTGGAAGTACCTGTTTGGGAAGAAGACCTGTGTATCCAGTGTAACAAGTGTGTGGCTGTTTGTCCGCATGCGGTTATCCGCGCCAAAGTGTATGACGAAGCGATTCTGGAAAACGCACCCGAAACATTTAAGTCCACTAAGGTACGCGGACGTGATTTTCCGGAAGGTTACAAATACACCATTCAGGTGGCTGTGGAAGATTGTACGGGTTGCGAACTCTGTGTGGAAGTATGTCCGGCTAAGAGCAAAACCGAACCGGGTAAAAAAGCCATCAATATGGCACCGCAGATTCCCCTGCGCGAAACCGAACGCGAAAACTGGTATTACTTTTTGGATATTCCGGAATACGATCGCAGCAAATTAAAAATTGATACCCTAAAAGGCTCACAGTTCCTGCAGCCGCTGTTTGAATTTTCCGGCGCCTGCCCGGGTTGTGGTGAAACGCCGTACATCAAACTGGCGACTCAGCTTTTTGGCGACCGCATGGTGGTAGCCAATGCAACAGGCTGTTCTTCCATTTACGGCGGTAACCTACCCACAACGCCCTGGGCTAAAAATCATGACGGACGCGGACCGGCCTGGTCTAACTCGTTGTTTGAAGATAATGCTGAATTTGGCTTAGGTTTCCGTTTGACGATTGACAAACAAACCCAGCAAGCCCGTGAACTGTTGGAAGGAATGAAAAATGAAGTAGGTGCAGAACTGGCCGAAGCCATTTTAACAGCCGACCAGCATGATGAAGCAGATATTGCTGAACAGCGTGAACGGATTATTAAATTGGAAGAAAAACTGGCCACTATATCTACGCCCGAAGCCAAACATCTGACCAGCCTTGCTGAATATCTGGTGAAAAAGAGCGTTTGGATTATCGGTGGTGACGGTTGGGCTTATGATATTGGTTACGGTGGTTTGGACCATGTACTGGCATCCGGAAAGAATGTAAATATTCTGGTTCTGGATACCGAAGTGTATTCTAACACCGGCGGTCAGATGTCTAAAGCAACCCCGACCGGTGCGGTTGCCAAATTTGCTGCCAGCGGAAAACCGTTGGGTAAAAAAGATTTGGGTATGCTTGCCATGGCTTACGGTAATGTGTATGTGGCTCAGGTAGCCATGGGTTACAACGATACGCAAACCGTTAAAGCTTTTATGGAAGCTGAACGCTACGACGGCCCGTCCATCATCATTGCCTATAGCCATTGTATTGCGCATGGTTATAACCTGAAAGATGGGATGAAGCACCAGAAACTGGCCGTAGAATCCGGAATCTGGCAGATGTACCGCTTTAATCCGGAAGCGGAAAAAGAAGGAAAGAATCCGCTGCGTCTGGACTATAAAGAACCGAAAATTCCGGTATCCGATTATATGAGTACCGAAACGCGTTTCAATATGGTTAATAAGATGAACCCTGAAGCGGCTAAAGAGTTTATTGCTCATGCTCAGGAACAGGCAAATAAACGCTGGGAAAAATATTCCCATCTAGCCAAAATGGAAGCTTCGGAAAAATAGTTTAAAATTAGCAAACCGGGTTATCATCACCCGGTTTGCTTTATATTTAGGAGGATAAACGATGGATTTAACAACTAAGTATTTAGGATTAAAATTAAAAAATCCCATTGTATCATCCGCATCATCTCTATCTGCTCATGTGGACACGGTTAAAGAAATGGAAGATAAGGGGGCATCGGCAGTGGTGATGTATTCTTTGTTTGAAGAACAAATTTTACAGGAAGCCGAGGCGTTGGATACCTATTTAATGCAAGGCGCCAATGCATTTGCCGAAGCGCTTAGTTATTTCCCGGAACCGGAAACGTTTGAGAACAGAGATGCAGAAGAATATTTAAATCAGGTTTCTAAATTAAAATCAACTGTTGATATACCTGTAATTGGAAGTTTAAATGGCGTCTCCGCTGGCGGTTGGATGGATTATGCCAAAAAAATTGAAGATGCCGGAGCGGATGCTTTAGAATTAAACATTTATTATATTCCAACGGATCCAACAAAGTCATCGGCTGATATCGAAAAAATGTATGTGGAAGATTTAAAAACAGTTAAAAGCAAGATTAAAATTCCTGTAGCCGTTAAGCTAAGTCCTTATTTCAGTGCCTTTGCCAATATGGCGAAACAGCTGGATGATGCCGGAGCGGACGGGTTGGTTTTATTTAACCGTTTTTATCAGCCGGATATAGATTTGGAAGAGTTGGAGGTTAAGGCGGATCTGGAACTTAGTACGCCCTACGAATTACGCTTGCCCCTTCGTTGGATTGCGATTTTGCGTCCTTTTATCAAGGCGAGTCTTGCCGCAACAAGCGGTATTCATGATGCTCATGGCGTGCTTAAGGCCGTAATGACCGGCGCCGATGTAACCATGATGGCCTCCGAATTGATTCGAAACGGCATCGGCCGGATTGATGCCATCTTAAAAGATTTGGTTGCCTGGATGGAAGAGCATGAATATGAATCTATTGAACAGATGAAGGGCAGTCTCAGCTACAAAACAGTTGCAGAACCCGCTGCTTACGAACGCGCGAACTATATGAAAGTGTTGCAAAGTGTAAGATAAAGCTACTTGGGGGGGCTTTATCGCCCCCTTTTATTTTTATGAAGCCAATCCTCATTATTAAAGCGGGATCTGCGTTAGATTCCTTAAAATCCGATTTGGGTGATTTTGAGGACTGGATTATTTCCGGAACTCAAAAACCGCGTCGCGATTTTATTGTAACTCCTGTTTACAAAAATATTCCCTTACCTCAACCGAACTTTATTTCGGGAATCATTATTTCCGGCTCACACAACAATGTTACTGAATCTTTACCCTGGATTGAAAAAACAGCTGCCTACCTAAGACTTGCAGCTCAACAAGTACTTCCCATGCTTGGTATTTGCTTTGGGCACCAGTTGCTGGCTCAGGCTTTTGGCGGTCGGGTTGACTTTCACCCTAAGGGCTGGGAATTGGGACCAATCCGGGTGCAACAAACGGCTTCCGCCCCATCCGACCCGCTGTTTCAGGCGCTGCCTAAGGAATTTGATGCATTTGCCTCTCATTCTCAAACTGTAACCACGCTACCTGCAGATGCCAACCGGCTGGCCTTTAACGATTTTGAATTGCACCATGCGTTCCGTTTGCGGCAAACCATCTGGGGGGTGCAGTTCCACCCGGAATTTAATTGCAAAATTATGGCCGCGTATCTTTCGCATCATCAAAACGAATCTGAAAAACAGGGAAATTTAGCGCCCTGCAAGGATACGGATATGGGTTCCAGATTGTTAAAGCAATTTGTTACCTTTGTAGAAAAGCGTTAAATTACTTCTATCTTTTTCTTTGAGAATAATAACTATTTTAAAGGAAACGGCTCATGAAAATGAAATTCTATCTGATTTTTCCTTTGTTTCTTGTCTTATTTTTGGGATGTGGCACTAAAAGCATACAAATGACCGTGCTGCGGCCTGCGGAAGTGAATTTAAAAAATTACCACACCATTGCCGTAGCGCAAATACTAAATGTAAAAGGCCGCCCTGCCGGCCACGCTAATGATGTGGCA
>JANTHG010000082.1 GCA_024762535.1 Calditrichaceae bacterium | reverse complement strand
CACCTTTCCAGGTGGCCCACTGGGTATCCGTATCAATATTCATTTTGATTACGCCGTATGAAATTGCTTCACGAATTTCTTCGGGAGCAGAGCCGGAGCCGCCGTGAAATACAAAGTTCACCGGTTTGGAGGTTGTACCTAATTTTTCTTCGATATATTTTTGAGAATTATCTAAAATTTTCGGTGTCAGTTTTACATTACCGGGTTTGTACACACCGTGTACGTTTCCGAAGGAAGCGGCAATCGTAAAGCGGTCGCTTACTTTTTTAAGAGATTCATAGGCAAAGGCTACTTCTTCGGGTTGTGTGTACAAACGGGTGCTGTCAATACCCGTATTATCGACGCCGTCTTCCTCGCCACCGGTTACACCCAGTTCAATTTCCAGCGTCATCCCCATTTTGCTCATCCTTTCTAAAAATTTAGAGGAAGTGGCAATATTTTCTTCAATGGGTTCTGCCGAAAGGTCCAGCATGTGTGAACTGTACAAAGGCGTTCCGTGCGTTTCGTAATATTTTTCGCCTTCATCCAATAAACCTTCTACCCAGGGCAATAATTTTTTCGCTGCATGGTCGGTGTGCAGAATAACAGGCACGCCATATTCTTTCGCCAATAAATGAACATGCTGCGCACCGGATACAGCGCCTAAAATGGAAGCGCGTTGTCCGTCGTTGGAAAGCCCTTTGCCGGCATTAAAACTGGCCCCGCCATTGGAAAACTGAATAATTACAGGGGAATGGACTTCGCGAGCCGCTTCCATTACCGCATTGAGGGAATTGCTTCCCACGACGTTTACGGCAGGTAATGCAAAATTATTTTCTTTGGCAATGGAAAAAATGGTTTGTACATCATCGCCGGTTACCACACCCGGCTTTACATGGTCTAAAATTTTAACGGACATAATACGCTCCTCTATTGAATGATATGGATTGTAAAGCAAATACGTTATGTTATCATTTTTGACATATACGCGCAAGTTTTTTGCAAAAAAATATTTGAATTGATTTTGGGGGTAAAATCTAAAATCGGAGGTTTTGGTAAAACGGAGTAAGTTTCCCGCCAAGCTGAAAAAACCAGTCCCGCAATCCATAAAACGTGTAAAAATTGGTAGTGATTTTTCGTTTAACAACCGCTTGAGAATCCTGGCGGTAGATGTTAAAACGTCTCAGCGCCAGTTCCGGCCTTTGACTTTGAATTTTTTTAAAATAAAGAGAAGCCATACCGAAATGGTATCCGGTTTGTTCAGCCAGTTTCAATACAGAGTCATTAAAACTACCAAACGGATAACAAATGCTTTGTACCTGTTTTCCGATCAGGTTTTCTATTTCCTGTTTGCTCTGAACGAATTCCTGTTTCAAAGCCGATGGCGTTAATGTGGTAAACGATTGATGCGTCCGGCCATGGGAGGCAATTTCAAATCCGGCTGCTGCCAGCTCTTTTAATTCCACCTGATTTAAATGCCTGTATTTTTTACCGCCAAATTGCACATCCCAGTCATTGGTTTTACCGATAAAAGCCGTTGGTATAAACACAACCCCAGAAAAATTATATTTTTGTAAAACAGGCATAGCTTCTATAAAGACCGATTGGTATCCATCATCAAAGGTTAGAATAACAGGCTTTTCCGGTAAAGGGGCCTGTGCTGCATATTGCTCAAAAGTAATTGTTTGATAACCCTGCTCGCGTAAAAACAGTATATCTTTTTCAAACCGGGCCGGATGGCGACTGGTTATTCCAATATCGGAATGTACTTCAATTTTGTGGTAATTCAGAATCGGAATCCGGGTAATATGCATGATTTAGAGATTCAATTCGAGGAGTTCAAAAATATTGTAAAATTCATATCCAAAGCGATCAGCAAAGCTTCGGTGCGTTACCTTGTTTTTATAAATAGTTAGAGCAGAAAGTAATCCGGGTTCATACACCAGACTCTCTTTTAATTCATTTTGCATAAGGGTTTTAATGAATGGTAATATTTTTTTTGTAATGACCCTGCTGGCCGTTAGTGGTACGGCAGCCGATAAATTGGGAACACAATAATGAACAATTCCATCAACAACAAAAGTTGGTTGGTCTAAAGTGGTAGAATGTGAAGTTTCCACAACAGCTGATTGATTTATAGAAACATCCACTACCACGCTTCCTTCTTCCATAAGCCCAATCATTTCGCGGGTAATTTTAATTTCACATTCTTGCTTTAAGGAATAAACCGAAACAATCAGAACATCGGTTTCCGGCAACACGTCGCGCAAGCGTTCTTCTGAAAAGTCTTCAATGCGTGCTTCTGGAAATTCAGCTTGTAACGCTTTCAGTTTATTATTTTTTATGTTTAATATGGTAACCTGTGCACCGTTTATCAGCGCAGAACGGGCAGCGGTTCGTCCAACCTTGCCACCGCCAATAATCGTAATTTGCGCAGGTTTAATCAGTTCCATCCCGGAAAGTAACTTTCCTTTTCCGCCTGCTACAGTGGATAAAAGCTGTGCAGATAGGTGAATAGCCAGGCGACCGGAAATCTCACTCATTCCCATTAGCAAAGGGTATTTACCCTGCTCATTTTGAATCAGTTCGCCACTGAAAAAGGTAGCACCCGATTCTACCAGGGCACGAAAGCGGTCTTCTTTCAAATTCAATAAATTGTAAAACGAAATAAATTGATGTGTTTCGTTAAGTAATTCAAATTCAATGGGTTGCGGTGGCGATACCTGTAAAAGGATTTGAGCGCGCTGCATAATTTTTTCCATAGTAGGTAAAATCGTAGCGCCTGCACGTTCATATTGGATATCTTCAAAACGAGACACCTCTCCGGCGCCTTGCTCAACAAAAACCTCTGCTCCGTTTTTAATGAGCACTTTTACACCTTCCGGCGTGAGCATCACTCGGCCTTCGGTTGGCTTGAGTTCTTTTAATAATCCGATTTTACGCATTGGGGAATATACTCACCGTGTTAAAACGGTCCATATTAAATATTTTTTGGCTTGTTTCCAATATATTTTCGGAATTTATTTTTTTAATTCGCTCGGTTAGCTCTATATCAGACAACTGACGACCATAAAAAATTTCATTTTTAGCTAATCGAGACATCCGGCGTTCCGTGCTTTCAAGATTTAAAAACAGGTTCCCGATTAATTGGGTTTGAATGCGTTTTACAGCGGCTTTGCTGATCTGTTTTTCCAATACCCGTTGCAGCTCGCGGCGCAATAACCGTTCCGCTTTTAGCGCTTTATTTTCATCGCTTCCCAGATAAAAAACTATAATACCACTATCCGAGTAAAATTCGGTATATGCATACACCGAATAGGCAAGACCATGTTTTTCACGGATAACCTGAAACAAGCGGGAACTCATCCCGCCACCGAGATAAGTAGACAAGGCAAGTAGCGGATATCTCTCATCTGATAAATAAGAGACCGCTGTTGTTCCCAGACAAAGATGGCACTGGTTCACCGGCTCTTTTATCTTTTTGTGGACATGATAAACGGGATGTGCGGGTTCCGGTTCAGGCAGCGAAACAGTTGACGCTGAGGTAAAAAAGGATTCCGCCCATTTAACCAGGCGGTTATGTTTCAGATTTCCTGCAACGGTAAGTACCATATTAGCCGGTGTGTAGAACTGCTTCCAAAACGCCCGTACGGTTTCTCTGGTAAAAGCAGACACAGATGCTTCCGTACCCAAAATGGGATACCCAAGAGGCTGTCCGGGAAATAATTCTTCCTGAAATACATCGAAGATATAGTCTTCCGGCGTATCTTTAACAGCATTGATTTCTTCCAAAACCACCTGCTTTTCCGTTTGAATGTCTTCGTTCGTTAGCAGAGGACGGCACACCAAATCGGCCAAAACACGAATACTTGTTTTAAGCTGTATATCCAGACTATGCGTGTAAAAGACGGTAAGTTCTTTGGAAGTGTAGGCGTTAATATTGCCACCTGCTTCTTCGAGGGAACGAGCAATTTTAAGGGCGCTGAATTGTTCAGTGCCCTTAAAAACCATGTGCTCTAAAAAGTGGGCAACTCCTTTGGATTCTGGTGTTTCATTTCGGCTTCCTGCCTTTACCCATACCCCTGCAGAAACGGACCTTACGCCAGGAACGAATTCGCTGATAACCGTAAGGCCGTTTGAGAGGATTGTTTTTTGTATGTGTTCAGGCATACCCTATTCAGGTTTTTCCTCTTTTTGCTGCTTAAGCAAAAATGCTTTGCGGCTCAGAGCAATTTTCCCATCATTGCCGATGCTTTTAACCATAACATCGATGGTATCGCCTTCTTTAACCACATCCGAGACCTTATTGGTACGGCCGATTTCCAATTCGGAAATATGAACCATGCCTTCTTTGCCGGGCATAAATTCGACGAAACAACCGAAATCTTTTACCCGCTTAACAGTACCTTTATACGCCACACCCATCTTAGGCTCTTCTACCATGCCTTCGATGATGCCCAACGCTTTTTTGGCACCTTCCACATTCGGTGAAGAAATCAGAATTTTGCCTTCATCGTCGATGTTTATATCCACGTCCGGTCCGGAAGTTTCAATAATAGAACGAATGGTTTTACCACCCGGTCCAATAATTGCGCCGATTTTTTCTACCGGAATTTTAATTTCCAGAATACGCGGCGCCCAATCGCTGATTTCCGTACGCGGCTGCGAGATGGCTTCGTTCATTTTACCCATGATATGCGCCCGTCCCGCTTTGGCCTGCTCTAAGGCTTTGGCCATAATTTCTTCTGAAATACCGTCAATTTTAATATCCATCTGAACGGCGGTAATGCCTTCGGCGGTACCCGCTACTTTAAAATCCATATCCCCAAGATGGTCTTCGTCGCCAAGGATATCGGAAAGAACGGCAATGCTATCGCCCTCTTTAATCAGCCCCATTGCAATACCGGCCACAGGGGATTTGGTGGGAACGCCCGCGTCCATCAGCGACATGGAACCGGCGCAAACCGTTGCCATGGAAGAGGAACCGTTGGATTCCAGCACTTCGGATACAATACGGATGGTGTACGGAAAAGAACCGTTATCCGGAAGAACGGGTTTTAAAGCGCGTTCAGCCAGATTACCATGCCCAATTTCCCGGCGGCTCACTCCACGAATGGGTTTGGCCTCACCTGTACAGAACGGCGGGAAATTGTAGTGCAGCATGTAGTTTTTCTTGCTTTCACCTTCAAGAGCATCAATGATTTGTTCATCGGATTTGGAACCCAGAGTAACCACGCCCAGTGCCTGGGTTTGTCCGCGGGTAAATAAAGCGGAACCGTGAGCACGCGGCAGCAAGGTTGTTTCGCAGGAAATGGGACGAATATCCGTTAAACCACGGCCATCTAAACGCAGGTTTTCATTCACAATCATGGCGCGTACTTTTTCTTTTTCCACATCATGCAAAATGGTACCAATAGCGCGGTCGGAATCGGGATACTCTTCACTAAGTTTTTCGATAACTTCGGCTTTAACGGCCTTCAGCGCTTTGCGACGTTCACCTTTTTCCTGAATGCGAACCGCAGCGGCAACACCGGCTTCGCCCAGCTCAATAACTTTTTCTTCAAGTCCTTCTGCATAGGTTTTAGGCGTTACTTCGCGTTTAACCACTTCGATTTCCGCTAAAATTTCTTTTTGCAAATCGATGAGTTTGCGAATGGCCTGGTGCGCATACGAAATCGCTGCCAGAAGCGTCTCTTCCGACACTTCCTGCGCTTCCCCTTCCACCATCATTATGGAAGCTTCGGAACCGGCCACAACCAGTTCCAGGTCGGCTTCTTCTAACTGCGAGATAGTTGGATTCACAACGAAATTATCCGCAATGCGGGCAACGCGAACCGTAGCAATCGGGCCGTTGAACGGAATATCCGAAATCACGAGCGCAGCCGAAGAGCCCAAACCGGCCAGCACATCGGCATCGTTTTCTTTATCCATCGAAAGCACGTTGGCAATCACCTGGGTTTCCGCGCTGAAATCATCGCCAAATAAGGGACGAATCGGCCGGTCAATCAGACGGGCAGATAAAATTTCTTTTTCGCTGGGCCGGCCTTCACGCTTAATGAAGCCTCCGGGAATTTTACCGGCGGAAAATGTTTTTTCGCGGTATTCCACACTCAACGGGAAGAAATCCCGTTCCACATCCGATTCTTCTGCGGCTACAGCTGTTACCAGAACCATGGTATCGCCATAGCGAACCACAACGGCGCCGTCTGCCTGTTTAGCCATTTTTCCGGTTTCGATGGAAAGCGTTCTGCCTTCCAGTTCAATAGATTTTTTTATTACCATTTCCCCTCCAGGGATACTCTTGTTCTACCGTCTGATACCAAGTTCTTTTATGACGGCACGATAACGATTAATGTCTTTTTTAGTTAAATAGCGCAACAAACGACGTCTTTGACCAACCAGCTTAAGCAGGCCGCGACGGGAATGATGATCTTTTTTGTGAATTTTGAGATGCTCGGTCATGTATTTGATTCGTTCACTTAACAGAGCAATTTGCACTTCGGTTTTACCGGTGTCCTCTGCGGATTCACCGAATTTTTCAACCAATGCTGCTTTGTCTTCTTTTGACAATGCCATTATGAGTCCTCCAGAATTATAATTTTAAGCTTTGTTGTTTATCTATTTCCAATTGAGCCATTAACGCTTCTTTAGAGTCGAATCTTTTTTCGCTGCGAAGGCGTTTTTTAAAGAAGATGGTTAATGGTTCATTATAAATTTCTTTGTTAAAATCCAGAATATGCACTTCGATGGTAAAAGCATGGCCGGTTTCGAAGGTTGGCTTAAATCCGATATTAAGCATACCTTTATACAATACGTCATCATATTTTACATCAACTGCATACACACCGTTTTCGGGCAACAGTTTATTTTCATAATCCAGTTTTAAATTAGCGGTTGGAAAATGAAGCGTCCGTCCACGGGCCACTCCCCTAATCACTGTTCCGCTTAAATGGTATAACCGGCCAAGGAAATCGGCGGCACGGTCCACTTTGCCTTCACGGATAAGATCGCGGATATAGCGACTACCCACCCGTTCCCCCTGATAATCAAAAGGCGGTACTTTCTCAACATAAAAACCGAGCTCATTGCTCAGCTTCTTTAGGTTCTCAAAATTTCCTGCGCGATTCTTACCAAACGCATGGTCATACCCGACAACCAGTGCTTTCATGTCCAACTGTTTAATGAGAATATCCTGCACAAATTTCCGGTATTCCATTTGTGAAAATGATTCATCAAAGGGAATAATCAAAACCCGATCCAGTCCGGCCTTTTCCAGCAAATCCAGTTTTTCACTCTGTGACGTCAATAATTTTACAGGATGTGTGCCTCCCTTAACAATGAGACGTGGATGAGGATAAAAAGTAACCAGCATGGTACACCAGTCATTTTTTTTTGCCACTTCCTTCAGGCGATTCAGGATTTTTTCGTGGCCTCTGTGTACGCCATCAAACGTGCCGATTGTCATGGCACAAGCGCCCTTCCGGCTTAATTGTTCAAGACCGCGTAAAACTTCCATCTATTTCCTTATATGTCGCGATAAATTCTTCAATCGTAAAACTGTCTTCCAAACGGTATTGCTCGATGCTCGTGCGCTGTAATTGATTCAGATAGGCGCCACAATGTAATTTTTGGCCCAAATCATGCGCGTAGGAACGAATATATGTCCCTTTGGAAACATGTAGTGTCATGCGTAAAACTGGACTATCCCAGGTTTCTATTTGAGCGTTAAAAATCTGGACCGTTTGTGCTTCCCGCTCAACTTCCACCTTTTTACGTGCCAGCTTATAAAGCCTAACGCCATTTACCCGCTTGGCCGAATACATGGGCGGCACTTGTTGGATCTCCCCGCTCATTTCCGCTACCACTTTTTTAATGGCTTCTATTCGCAGGGAGGTACAATCCGTTTCTTTGACGATGGTGCCGGTACGATCATACGTGTCGGTTTCCGCACCGAAACGAATTTCTGCCCGATACACTTTTGATAAACCGCTTAACCGCCCCAGTTCTCTGGTACCCCTACCCAAGCCTATGAGCATCAACCCTGTGGCAAAGGGATCCAGAGTGCCTCCATGACCAACCTTTTTGATGCGCAATGCACTGCGTATTTTTTTCACCACATCAAACGAGGTCCAGTCTTCGGGCTTGTGAATCAAAACCACACAACCGGCCAAACAATCCAATTGAGAAAGATCAGTTTTATTCGTTACTACCGGAATCATCTTCAATTTGCTTTAATAAGGCATCGATCCGGCTGGCGTGTTCAAAGGTATCGTCATAAAAGAATCGCAATTCCGGCAAGAAACGGGAGCTAATGGAGGGTTTCAGTTCATTCTTGATGAATGCTTTTGAATGTTCCAAAGCCAGAGCCGTTAAACGGCGCTGTTCCGTTTCGCCCATTACCGTGTAATATACGGAGGCAATGCGTAAATCGGGCGATACCTTCACCCGTGTAACTGTTATAAACCCCTTGCGCGGGTCCTTAACCTTAAATTCCAGTATTTCGCTAACCGCCCGTTTAATGGAATCGGAGTAGCGCTTTATTCTTCTGTCATCAGCCATTATAAATATTCAAATGTAAAATTCATGATTTCAAATTGTTGTTCCGCATCTAAGGCAGAGAACAATTTATTCAACGCTTCCTGCACAAAGGCTTCATTTTCTCCTATCAGAGCAAAGGCCATTTGAGAGCGCTGCCATTTTTCCTGATAGCCTGTTTCGGCCAGGGATACATTATATTTTTTTCGAATCCGGTCTTTAAGCGATTTGAGCACCATGCGCTTTTCTTTTAAAGAAGCGGCATTAGGAATAAACAATTCCGTTTGCAAAACGCCCACAATCATGTTATTCCAATTTCCGTTTCACTTCCGAAACTTCAAAGGATTCGATGATATCGCCTATTTTCAAATCATTGTAATTTTCGATTTGAATACCGCAGTCAAAACCGGAAGCAACTTCCCGAACGTCATCTTTAATGCGTTTAAGTGAAGCGATATTCCCGGTATAAATTTCCACATCTTCGCGAATTAAACGAATTTTATTCTTGCGGATAATTTTTCCTGAAATCACATGACAACCTGCGATGGTGCCGATGCGGGAAATCTTAAAGAGCTCGCGTATTTCAGCCTGGCCTATCACGCTCTCTTCGAGGGATGGGGCCAGCATACCTTCCATAGCCAGCTTCAGTTCGTTGATGGCATCGTAAATCACACGATAAATACGGATGTCCACATTTTCTTTTTCTGCCAGTTCACGCGCTTTGGCATTGGCCCGTACATGGAAACCAATAATCAGAGCGCCTGAAGCAGAAGCGAGCAGTACATCCGATTCCGAAATGGGACCTACGGCTTTGCGAATAATATTAACCTGAACCTCATCCGTATTTAGGTTTATTAGTGAGTCGGCCAGCGCTTCGGCAGAACCATCCACATCCGCTTTAACCAGTACAGGAAGATTGGTAACAACACCCTTTTTAATTTGCTCGGAAATTTGAGCAAGGGTCATCATTTTAACCTGCTTGCCTTCCTGCTCACGCTTGAGCTGCTGACGCTTGGAACTAAGATCACGGGCAGACTTTTCATCTTTCATCACCACAAAACGATCACCGGCCTGTGGAACACCCATAAACCCGACAATTAAAGCCGGCTGCGAGGGGCCAACACTCTTAATACGTTTATCCTGTTCATCAAACATGGCACGCACTTTACCGTAATAATGTCCGGCAATAAAATTATCGCCTACTTTCAGAGTTCCTTTTTGAACCAGAACCGTGGCAATAGCACCGCGTCCTTTATCCAAACGGGATTCAACGACCACACCCTGTGCACGGCGATCCGGATTGGCTTTGAGGTCCAGCATTTCCGCCTCGAGGATTACTTTTTCGAGAAGTTCCGGAATGCCCTGTCCGGTTTTAGCTGAAATTTCGGCAGACTGATACGTACCGCCCCAGTCTTCGAGCAAAACATCACGATCGGCTAGTTGTTGACGAATCCGTTCCGGATTTGCACCCGGTTTATCAATTTTGTTAATAGCAATTACTATTTTTACGCCCGCTGCCTTAGCATGGTCTAAAGCTTCAACGGTTTGCGGCATAACAGCATCATCGGCAGCAATGATAAGAATAACAATATCAGTAGCCTGAGCACCACGGGCTCGCATAGCTGTAAAGGCCTCATGACCGGGTGTATCGAGAAAGGTTATTTTTTTACCGTTGTAGTCCACTTCGTAAGCACCAATATGCTGAGTAATCCCACCGGATTCCCCATCTACAATATGACTTTTACGTAAATAATCCAGCAACGATGTTTTACCGTGATCCACATGTCCCATAATAGTTACAATCGGTGCACGTGGCTGGAGCTTGCTTTCGTCTTCTTCTTCCTCTTCCTCTTCTTCATCCACAAAATCTGTGGCAAACTGCTCTTCTACAGCATAATCATATTCTTCGGCCAGCAATGTTATGGTGTCAATATCCAAACGTTGGTTAATAGAAACCACCAAGCCTAATTCCAGACACTTGGTAATGATTTCGGAAACAGATACATCCATTAAGCCTGCTAAATCGTGCACGGAAATAAATTCCGTAACCTGAATAACTTTTTCTTCAATAATCTCACCGGTTTCGGTTTTAACCTTGCGGTGTTTTTTCGGTTTTTTCTTGCTATCGAGATTCGCCAGGGTCTTCTTTACATTATTCTGAACTTCTTTAATATCTACCTGGTTTTTCTTTTGTTTCTTTTTCTTTTTTCTTCCGCTAACAGGCTGTCCATCCGAAAAAGCGATATCTCCAAGGCGAACGCCGTGTCGGGCGCCCTTGTCCTTGCGGATCATTTCGATGGCTTTTCGGTGCTTTTTCTTCTTTTCGGAAACTTGCTCTATACTATCAGTGCTGGTTGCCTTTTTCTTTTCTTTGTTTTTTTTGCCTTTTTTAGTAGTCTTCGACGAATCGGTTTCAGTATCCTTAGATTGGACTGCTTTTGGCTTTTCCTCTACATCGCTAATCGGTTTTTCTTTAATAGCACCTTCAGGCTCTTCCCCTATCGGTTCAACCTGTTTTTCAACTTCCTGCGGAACCGAGGGTTTTTCTTCGATTTCAGCCTCAGGTACTATGGCAACTTCAGGTGTCTCCTTAATCTCTTTTTTCTTCCGAGTGGCCCGTTTCTTTTTTTCCGGCTTAATATGATCACCACGCTCAATTGCTTTTGCACCAAGCTCAATAGATTGTTTAATCTGATCCAGATAACCGGAGTTCTGTTCTTCAGCGACAGGCTTTTCTTCAGATACTGCTTCTTCTGTTTCCCCACTTTCAGATTGGCGTCGTTTTCGCAAAGCTTCTGCCTTGTCTTTATCCGTAGAGAATTTATCCAGTATTTTAAGATAAGTTTCTTCAGAAACAGCACCATTAATACCACTGCCAATTATTTCGAGCTTGGATTGTTCTAAAAAGGCATTAATGGTATCATGCCCAAGATTTAATTCTTTACAAATCTTAAATATTTTATACTTTTTCTTTGCCGCCATTTACTCTCCAAATCCATCTTTTGCTAAGCGAACGCAATAAATTACTTTTATTCTTTGGCTTCTGCAGTATCCGCATTATCTGATTCAGCAAAACCCTGTACCGCATCCCAAATTTTTTCTGCCGTTTTAGGACCAATCCCCTGAAGCCCCTTCAAGCCCTCAATACCTAATTCTTCAATTTCGTCTAGATAGAGGACATCAGCAGATTCCAGTTTTTTCCGAAGTGGGTCTGTTAGCCCCTTGATATCTTCCAAAGGAATGGATGTCTTCGTGCCTTCCTTTACATATTCCGATTCTTTAATCGGTTCTATTTGATAACCAGTTAGCTTGGAAGCGAGTCGTAAATTCTGACCATTTCGACCAATGGCCAGAGACATCTTATCATCATCCACTATGACTACTGCCATTTTTTCTTCTTCATTCACTATTACTTTTATCGGTTTCACCGGAGCCATTGCCCGCGAAATAAAAAGTTCCGGTTCGTTGGTAAAATTTATTATATCAATTTTTTCATTATTCAATTCACGTACAATGGCCTGAATACGCACACCTTTCATACCTACACAAGCGCCAACAGGATCGATGCGGCGGTCAATGGATTCCACGGCAATTTTGGATCGGTCACCCGCTTCACGCTCGACCCGTTTAATCTCTACGATGCCGTCGTAAATTTCAGGTACTTCCAGCTCAAACAGGCGAACTAAAAATTGTTTATCTGCACGACTAACAATAATTTCCGGCCCCTTACCCTCGTTGCGCACTTCCTTTACCAGACAGCGCACTGTTTCACCACGGCGTAAACGTTCGTTATAAATTTGTTCTTCCCTAGGCAGAAAGACTTCCGTTTTATCCTGATTAATATAAATACCGCGTTTATGGATTTGGTGAATATCACCGATAATAATTTCGCCGACACGATTTTGATATTCATCAACGATGCGTTCCCGTTCAAAATCACGAATTTTCTGATTCAGGTTTTGTTTTGCAGTAACTATTAAGCGGCGACCAAAAGCCATTGGATCCAGAATTTGTACAACTTCTTCACCCACTTCTGCATCAGGATCAATTTTCTTTGCGGACTTCAGATCAATCTCTGTCACAGGATCCTCTACAATATCCACGACAGTCCGTTCATGAAAAATTTCAATATCACCTTTATCCATATTTACAATGACATCAAAATTTTCAGTAGTACCATATTTTTTAAGAATAAGTGAAAGAAAGATATTTTCTAGTATATCCCGAATGTTTTCTTTCCCTATTCGCTTGTCTTTTGCAATTTGTGTGATAGCCTCTATGATTTCGCTATTCATAACCCTTTTGCCACCTCCAGATGGTTACCATTTAAGTTTTATCTTTGCTTTTACTATTTGCTCGCGGGGAATCACAACCGTACCGGATTTGCTTTCCAGCTCAATAGAAGCGGCATCCCAGCGTACCAGCGTACCTTCCGCCTGACGATTTATATCATCCACGCTGTATTTAACCTTTAAAGTTTTGCCAATGTTTTTTTGAAAATCCCAATCTTCCTGCAATGGTCTGTCCAGACCCGGAGAAGAAACACTAAGGCGATAGTTATTATCGAAGGAACCGTCCATATCCAATTCATCCCGGATAAGACGGGTTAATGTTTCGCATTCTCCAAGCGTTATGCCCTTT